>JAUWDQ010000139.1 GCA_030608745.1 Pseudomonadota bacterium
AAACCAGAAGGGGATGTGGCGATTGTTGAAGAATGTGCTCAAAGGGTCCGGGAAAGGGGATATGATCTGATTGTAGGCATTGGAGGTGGCTCTCCCCTGGACGTGGCGAAAGGGGCAGCAGTTGTGGCAGTGCACGAGGAAGGAATGAGACCCCTCCTTGGTAGAGATCGGTTGATGAGAAAGGGGATACCTACGGTTTTGGTGCCCACTACAGCTGGGGGTGGCACAGAGGTCACCCAGGCAGCAGTCGTGCATGTTCCTGAAGAAGGGTGCAGGAAATCGATTTGGGACCCTCGCACCATGGCAGAGGCTGCTATCGTTGATCCAGAGCTCACATTGCATATGCCCCCAAGGCTTACGGCAGAGACGGGACTGGATGCCCTTGTGCATGCAGTGGAGGGCTATACAGCCCGTGAGGGTAATCCTGTATCAAAGATGTATACGTCAGAGGCGATGCGACTGATTGGAAGGTATCTCGTGAGAGCATACCGGGATGGTTCGGATATGGAGGCAAGAGAGGCCATGGCCAGGGCGGCTACCCTCGCCGGGATCGGAATTACGAACAGCGGGCTTGGAGCAATTCATGCACTTGCACTGGGACTGGACTCAAGGGAGGGCTTTAACCACTGCCGATCTCTGGCTGTGCTGGCGCCCTGGGTGATGAGATTCAACCGGGTTGGCAACGAGACGCTTTACGCTGATATTGCAAAAGATCTGGGAGAAAGCGTAGAGGGCCTCTCCGCTAAGCAAGCCTCCCTGAAGGCCTCTGAGGCCGTTTTGCGCATATTGCATGAGGTAGGGATGTCGTCCTGCCTCAAGGACTATGGGATAAGTGAGGATGAGCTGAAGCCCCTGGCCCGAGAGGCCCATAGGGTGGGACAGAGGCTTCTTTCAATGAACGTTCGAGAGGTCTCTGAGGAGGATGCCATTGCCATATTCCAGGAGGCTTTGGGAGCCTAAGAGGCTTGGGTATCGATTGAAAGAAAGGAGGAAGGTGTTGTGAAGAAAACAAATGAGCCAGACAGAAGAGTACATACAGTGACATGGTCTGCAGGCCCAGGGTGTCACGGGGGGTGCGGGGTGTTTATTGATGTCAAGGATGGGAAGTTGGTAAAAATGGAGGGAGACCCGGATCATCCTTACAACAGTGGCAGGCTTTGTCCAAGAGCTCTCACTATAAAGGACTATATCTACCATCCGGACCGGTTACAAAACCCCTTAAAGAGGGCCGGCAAGCGGGGAGAGAATAAATGGGAGAAGATCTCCTGGGATGAGGCCTATGACCTTATTGAGGGGAGAATGGAGGACATACGGGAAAAGCACGGGGCCGAGTCTATGCTCTTCATCCAGGGAACAGGAAGAAACGTGGGGGGCTGGCTCTTGCTGCTGGGATATTCCTATGGAAGCCCGAACTGGCTCCAGGGAGGGCTTACCGGCAATTCCTGCTTCCACCCCAGGCTTGTCTGTATGCGAATGACCCAGGGGGACTATGCGGTGCCCGACTGTTCCCAATTTTCCCAAGATCGGTACGAAGATCCAGAATTCGTCCTTCCCGAATGCTGCATGATCTGGGGACAGAACCCCGCTAAAACATGCAACGACGGATTCAATGCCAATTGGATCATAGACATGATGAAGAGGGGAACAAAGACGGTGGTCGTCGATCCAGTTTATACCTGGATAGCCTCTAAGGCGACCGTCTGGTTACAGCTTCGGCCCGGCACCGATGGGGCCCTTGCCCTGGGGCTTCTCAATGTGATTATCAACGAGGGTATCTATGACAAGGAGTTTGTCGAAAAATGGACCTATGGTTTCGACAAACTTGCGGAACGGGTGCAGGAGTATCCCCCGGAGAAGGTTTCTCAGATCACCTGGGTCCCAAAGGAAAAGATCATCGAGGCGGCTCGACTCTTCGCAAAGAGTAAGCCGGCATCCATCCAGTGGGGTGTCCCGGTGGACCTGGCACCAGAGGGCGCCCTCGTGGCCAATTCCATCATCCACCTTTGGACTATAACCGGAAACATCGATATTCCAGGGGGCATGGCTATTGCCAGAATGGCCTATGATGTTCCCCCTTACCCTATGAGCCAGGAGGCGATTGCAGAGTATTACGGCGACGTGATGACTCCCGAGCAAATGGCCAAGCGGATCGGTATAGATGAATATCCCGTAGCCAAGGAATTTCACTGGAGGGCCCAGGCGGACATGGTCCTAGAGGCCCTGCTTACAGACAAGCCGTATCCCTTAAAGGGAGCCTGGATAGCAGGCAATAACATGCTTGCCTCTTCGGCGAATCCGAGGAAATACTATGAGGCCCTGAATCGTCTCGATTTTATTGTGGTTGTCGATCTATTTATGAATCCGACTGCAGTGGCTTTGGCCGATGTGGTGCTTCCGGCGGCAACCATGGCCGAACGTAATGGTATCAGGGCCTGGTGGACACCTCTGAATGCCATGGAGAGTGCCGTAGAGGTAGCAGGATGCAAACCTGACGAGGAGATCTGCTTTGAGCTGGCTCGGCGATTGAACCCCAATCTGAAATGGAAGAGTTTAGAGGACCTTTTTAACGATTTTTTAAGACCATCAGGCCTGAACTATGAACAACTGAAAGAGAAGGGCTGGATATTTCCGCCCAAAGGGCATCCAACGCAGCCCTACCGGCGGCACGAGAAGGGGCTTTTGCGAAAGGATGGCAAGCCAGGCTTTAATACCCCCACCGGCAAGGTTGAACTCTATTCCACTCATTTCGAAAGGTGGGGCTATGATCCTCTTCCCTATTACGAAGAACCCCATATGAGCCCCTATAGTACACCAGAGCTGGCTAAGAAATATCCCCTGATCCTCACTACAGGGAGGCGAAGCGTTCTTTTTTTCCATTCGGAGCATAGAAATATCAAACCTTTAAGAGAGCTGGAGCCCGATCCGGTTCTTGAGATCCATCCTGACACGGCCTCTTCCCTGGGGATCGAGGACGGAGATTGGGTCTGGGTGGAGAATGACCACGGCCGCTGCAAGCGAAAGGCCAAATATTTTCATGGGGTCCATCCAAAAGTGGTCCAGTCTTCCCATGGCTGGTGGCTTCCAGAGAAGCGGGCCGAAGACCTCTTTGGTCTCTGGGAGGTAAACATCAATCAGCTGATCCCCGATGGAACTCAGGCCAAATGCGGGTTTGGAGGGGGGCAGTACAAATCACTCCTCTGCAAGGTCTACCGGGCCGATGAAGGAATCGAAGGGATTTATAAGAAGGAGACTCTCTGATGGAATATGGACTTTATATCGATTACGAATGGTGCAGTGGATGCCATTCTTGCGAGCTTGCCTGTAAGCAGGAGCATGGCCTCAAAACCGACGAATGGGGGATTCGTGTCATGGAGCGCCTCCGTAAAGCGAAGGATGGCATTGTCAGCGAATATATACCAATCCCTACCGATCTCTGCAACTTCTGCATGACCCGGGTGATGGAGGGAAAGCAGCCCGCCTGTGTCCATCATTGTATGACCAAATGCATGGCGTTCGGTCCCATAGAGGAAATGGCTAAACTGGCGGCAAAAAAGAAAAAGTCAGTGGTGTGGGCGAGGACCTATCCCTCCAGATCGGAATCGATCTCTGCAACTTCTGCATGACCCGGGTGATGGATGGGAAGCAGCCTGCCTGTGTCCATCATTGTATGACCAAATGCATGGCGTTCGGTCCTATAGAGGAAATGGCCAAACTGGCGGCAAAAAAGAAAAAGACGGTGGTGTGGGGAAAGATCCACTGGCAGATAGATCCCTCTTTTAGGGAACCGCCCTTCCACAAAAGATAGCGCCCCACTTTTCCCAGAGGTATGTCCACAAAAGAACACAATCATAGACTCGCGAGCTGTGGTTAAAAGGGACAGTATACAAAGATGCCGTATTTTTTTTCACTACTCAGGGTTGATCTGACCCAGCGAAAGTTCCGAGAGGAAAGGATCGATGAATCCATGATTCTCAAATTTCTAGGTGGGAGGGGCCTCGGAGCCAAGATCCTTTTTGATGAGCTAGAGCCCACAACTGACCCATTGGGGGCGGAAAATAAACTCCTCTTCCTAACCGGCCCCCTGATCGGTACTGGTGCTCCATGGTGCGTCAAGTACACCGTGGTGACCAGATCCCCGCTTTCCGGGACAATCCTGATGAGCCTGGCGGGTGGTTTTTTTGGGCCACGACTTCGTTGTACGGGATACGATGGCCTTATAATAGAGGGTAGATCCGAAGAGTCAATATATCTTTGGATCGACAGGGGTAGGGTCGAGTTTAGAAAGGCCTCCCATCTGTGGGGCATGACCACGGAGGAGTGCCAGGAGGAAATCCACGAGGAGTTGAGGGAGCCCAGGGTTCAGATCGCCTGCATTGGCCCGGCCGGAGAGAGGGCTGTTCGACTGGCCTGTATCATCAGTGGCAGACGCGCGGCAGGCCGTGGAGGGGCAGGGGCTGTGATGGGCTCCAAGAACCTCAAAGCTATTGCAGTAAACGGCACCAGAAAGGTTCCCATCCTGGAGCCCCAGGGCTTTAAAGAACTCCAGATGGCTATTCGGAAAGAGGTTCCCAAGACTGATCGACTGAAGGTTTTTGGGAAATATGGCACGCCCAAGAACCTTTTACTGGTTAATGAAAGGGGCATATTCCCGACCCGCAACTTCCAAGGGGGTATGTTCGAGGGAATCGGCCAGGTAAACCACACAGAGCAACAGCGCAGAGTGATCCGGTTTGTGACCTGCCATGCCTGTCCAGTGGCGTGCGGCAACCTCACGAGAGCTGCGGAGGGGCCATATAAGGGAATTACAACCGAAGGGCCTGAGTACGAGACCTTCTGGGCCTTTGGAGCCCAATGCGGAAATAGTTCTATAGATGCTATTATTGCCGCCGACCGGTTGTGCGACCAATTGGGGTTAGACACCATCTCCACCGGAAACAGCATTGGATTTGCCATGGAGTGCATGGAGAGGGGGCTCCTGAAACAGGAAGAACTGGATGGTCTAGATCTAAGGTTTGGGAACCACTCGGCCATGGTGGAAATGATTCGTCGCATCGGCTATCGAGAGGGGATAGGAGACATCCTGGCAGAGGGTGTGCAAAGAGCAGCAGACCGGATTGGAAAAGGTTCCCAGAATTTTGTGATGCACGTAAAGGGGCTGGAACTACCAGCATATGACCCGAGAGGGGCCAAGGGAATGGGTATCGAATATGCCACCTCTCCCAGGGGAGGGTGTCATGAAAGGGGGCTTATCTCCAGAGAGACCTTCGGTGCTGCTCCTTACCTTGACCCTCTCTCCATTGAAGGGAAAGGGGCTGTGGTCAAAGAGGCTCAGGATGAGACCGCCGTCCTAGATTCCCTGGGGGTGTGCGTCTTTCCTCCGCATAGCGATGGGATGGACATAGAGGATATCGCCGGACTCCTTTCCTTTGTATTGGGAAAGAGTATAACTCCAGAGGAGTTGATGGAGGCCGGGGATCGGATATGGAACCTGGAGAGATTGTTTAACACACGGGAGGGTTTCACGCGAGAGGATGATGCCTTGCCAGCAAGGCTTCTCAAGGAGCCCATGCCCGAAGGGCCAGCTAAGGGGCATGTTGTAGAGCTTGATCAGCTTCTGGACGATTACTATTTGACCCGCCAGTGGGACAGCAATGGGATTCCCACACCTGAGGTGTTAGATAAGCTAGGACTCGCTCAGGAGGGAAGGAGTGTCCACCTCCATGGCAAAGGTGACTGTTAAATTCCATGGGCTAATCATGGACAAGGATGTGGGACGAGCTGAGGAGAATGAGGTCACCCCTGGGACGACCGTAAGGGCTGTGATGGAGCTTTTCGTAAGAAGACACCTGGCGTCATTGAGAGAAGAGTCCCTTTCTGGTGACAGTGGAAAGCTATGGGAAACACACGTGGTGATGCTCAATGGGATCGGGCTCGTTCCAGAAAAGCAGTTAACAACAGAGGTCAAAGAAGGGGATAATATCTCAATTTTTCTTCCAGTAAGCGGAGGATAAAGCCTAGGAAGTCTGATCCTGCTGCTCATATCTGCCGGAAAGCGGGATGCCCTTAAAAACCAAGAAAGTCAATCAGCCAGGTGATAGCTATTGTCTCTGAAGATTTTTCGACGCTCTATCCCCCGGATCATGATGTGGTGCAAAACACCGGGAGCTGCCCGCCATCACCTGCGCTTCAGGCGCGTTCCCCTTCACAATGCAAAGGGTCTTTTAGGAGACCTTATCGCCAGGGAGCGGTTCACCGTCGAAAGTGGCTACAGACAAACGGCCGGCAGCGCTGCCAGAGAGGACCATGGCTTCTGAGAGGCCAAATCTCATCTGGCGTGGTTTCAGGTTCGCAACAACAATGACTTTTTTGCCCACGAGCTTCTCTGGGTCCGGGTAGGCAAAGCGGATTCCTGCAAAGGTTTGGCGCAGGCGGCCCTCGCCGAGGTCGACCATG
This sequence comes from Pseudomonadota bacterium, assembly GCA_030608745.1. Taxonomy (GTDB): domain Bacteria; phylum Desulfobacterota; class BSN033; order WVXP01. The sequence continues at coordinate 6,454 of JAUWDQ010000139.1, forward strand.
AGCCGAATCAGCTTCTTTGATCCCTCAATGAGCCCGGCCTCACGGATGATGCCTACTCGAAGGTCTATCTTGGAAAAATCGTCGATGGTGATTTCTCTCTCGATAGGCTCAAAATCCTCACGTTTATCCGATGAGAAGGCTCCAGGCTCTCGTTTGGCGGTTTTGGCTTCTTTTTCAGCCTCTTTGACCCCTGTCATACTGTTTTGCGCCTTCTCGATCTTCGCCCAGGTATCCCGCAGCGTAGCGGTGCGATTGAAGACCAATGCCCCCTCGGAAGAGTCAACCGGATCGACGCAGAAGTAACCCAGTCTCTCGAACTGGTAACGACTTCCCGGTGCTGCGCCTGCCAGACTTGGTTCAACGCGGCAGGAGGTCAATGTCTCTAACGAGTTCGGATTCAAATGCGTTTTGAAATCAGAACCATCCTTGTTATCGGTTGGGTCTGGTTTGACGAAGAGGTGATCATACAAACGTACCTCGGCTTCGAGCGAATGTGAAGCTGA
>JAUWDQ010000086.1 GCA_030608745.1 Pseudomonadota bacterium
GTATGCGTTGGGTAAACGGATCGGTCCTCTGGTGAATAACCCCCAAGATCTTTTTGTCGCTTCCCAAGATCCGCAGGATTAATGACCGAAACCCGCTTGAGAAGAGCTCCATCTTCCCGATCTCGTCGATAATGATCAATTCCTCCCTTTCGATGGCCCTCTCCAGGGATGGGATGGCGATTTTATCAAAGGCGTTAACATCGACCCCGTACCTGCCTACCCGAAAGGGCCCAGGGCGATTCACATGGGCCAAGATTCCATCCCGACCATCCAAGGTCTTGATTCGAAAGCCCTCCCGGATTTCCCCCTTTTTTATCTCCTCGGTGTAAAAGCCTCCCGCTCTGCCCCTGAAACCTTCGACCACCTTCATGATGACCGTCGTCTTTCCCACCCCGGGTCTACCGGTTAATAGTATCTTTGGAGTGGACATTTTCATAATTGATTTCAATGACTTATCGATGCGGAGAGATATGGTGAAAGGTTAAAAAAAAGAATGAACCTCCAAGTATCTAAGCGGGTTTTGATTTTACCAGAATTGGGAGAATTCAACAAACTCCTGTTTCAGAAATGTTACTGGTGTTCCTTAGCCGACGAGGGTCCTCGTCCCTCTTCCCCACTGAAAAACATTGTCGCCAACCTCCGGAAACTCGATGAGGTGACGGCCATACCTCTCGCCCTGCTTCTGACCTTTGATGTATAATTTTAATAGGTAGTAAAAGGGATGAAAAGGAGAGCAAAATGAAGAGAAGTGCAGCTGTAGTTTTGATAGGGACCCTTATAGTCCTCCCCATGAGGATGGGATATTCCAAATCTTTGAACGAATGGCTCATTACACCAGGGGGAAGTCCCCCTGTTATCACTCACTGGTTTGCTGCCGAGGAACTTCACCACGGCGATATCTGGAAGATCTACGTGGAGGCCAATGACCCGGATGGGGATATGCGGGAATTTGTATGCATCTTCGATCAGGCAGGTTATGGGAGGTATTCCTCCGGTTATGTACGCATCAAGAAAATGAATAGGGAGAAGCTCTTGGGATATCTCACATTTTTCAGCTCCGCCGGCTCGGGCCTTTCGCTGGCCGAGTGGACCCAGCTCAACCTGACCGTATTCATCCGGGACAAGAGCGGAAACGCCAGCAACAAGGTAGTCTTCCCCCTTGTCCTTTCCCATGGGGCCAAACAGGGACCACCTCTCGCTCCCTTCGATAGCGGCGGCTTGGAAAAATTGGGATCGATCCCGGTCGAACTCGTCAATCCTGAGGAAAACGGAAACGAGAGAACACATATCTTCAGACACTGGCTCTATTGACACCCCTCCAGCCTTTGTGCATAAATAGCTCCATTCTTGGCGGAATCCCTTGTCCGGCACAACAAGGGAAAATTATTCTTAGGCTCCCAGAGGAAGGATTGCTTCTGTGATGGGAAAAACACGCCAATTGTATTACGGCTGGGTAATTATAGGCGTGTCGTTCTTCACCCTCTTTTTCACCTTGGGTACTCGTTTTTCCTTCGGGGTGTTTTACGTTGCCATCCTGAAAGATTATGGCTGGGGACGCGGGGAGACGGCAGGAGCCTTTTCCCTCGCCCTGGTGATCCATGCGCTCTTTGCGACGGTGACGGGAACCCTCATCGACCGCTTTGGTCCCCGCACGCTCTTCCCCCTTGGTGCAACCCTTCTGGCCTTGGGCCTTGTCGCGGCTAGTCGTATCACCTCTATCTGGCATCTCTACCTCTTCTTTGGGGTAATCATGGCTATAGGCATAAACACCCTGTCCTATGCTCCCCATATGTCTCTTATTCCCAAATGGTTCATCAGAAAAAGGGGGCTGGCCGCTGGCTTGGTGCTCGCGGGAATCGGGGTAGGAACCATGGTAATGGCTCCCCTGATTCAGTTCATAATTGATATCATGGGCTGGCGCTCCGCCCTTCTGATTCTCGCCGGTATTGTCCTCGGAGTAGTCGTCCCGATAACTTTACTCTTTCAGCGCCGCTCTCCGGAGGATGTGGGCCAGTTCCCCGACGGTATTCTTCCGAGCTCCGGGGGATCACTCTCAATCCAGCCGGAGGAGTTCCGGGAAAATCCTGGATCCCCTAATGTCACAGAACAGTGGACGGTGAGAACTGCCCTTTGCACCACGGCCTTCTGGTGGATAGGCTTAGTCAACTTCTGTGTGGGTTTTACCATTAATATGCTGGTGGTGCACCAGGCCGCGCACGTGGTCGATGCGGGGTACACCACGAGCCTGGCTGCACTGCTCGTTGGATTGGTTGGTTTGCTCCGTTCGGGAGGAGGAGTTCTCTTTGGCCTTCTCTCCGACCGGATGGGTAGGGAAATCGGGTATACCCTGGGAGGCAGCGCCGCCCTCCTGGGAGTATTGTTCTTCCTCCTTGTACGGGATACCGCCTCTCCCTGGATGCTCTATGCCTTTGTGATCCTCTTTGGTCTTGGCTCCGGCTCGACTGGGCCAATCCATGCTGCCACAACATCTGATCTCTTTCCCGGAAACTCGCTTGGGCGTATTCTGGGGACACTTGCGATAGGATGGGGGATCGGTGGGGCGCTGGGGTCTTATCTCGGTGGGTATTTTTACGATCATTTGGGAAGCTATGGCTTCCCCTTCATCCTGGTGCTGGTCAGTATCAGTCAGGGAGTCCTCGGAATTTGGATGGCCGCTCCGCGTCACAGGCGAACCTGCTCTCTTTCAATGGCTGCTTAGGGGTCCCGATCCCAATGAGTTGCATCCTCCCACCATTGGTGAGGAGAAACGTATCGCCCTCAACGGCCTCGGAAATGGTACTTCCTCCCGACCTGCGTTTCATCCTCAGCGCATTCACTCCGTGGGCGTTACCTGTACTCTGGCCTTCCGATCCCATTACTCAAACGAGTTTCGGATCCTTTCCTTGAAGGCGGCCTCTTGCTGAATCTTCCTATCCCTAATTGCTGTCCTGATCCGGTACTTGATATCGTCAATACATTTGAGCTCATGGTCCAGAGGAGTTACGTGAATGCGTCTGATCAAGGGGATCTTTTCCAGAAAGCCCTCGACGAGATCCTCGGTGTACCAGACCTGTCGCTTTCTGAAATCGGTAAAGGCTGTCCAGGTCACATAACGTGAGAACCCCTTCTCCTCCATTATCCCCTGGACAGTCGGCCAATCGGCTTTGATCAAAGTGAAGCCCTTATATTGGCCCGTAATTATGGCCTCGCCTCCGAAGGCACTGGCGCTGAAGATAAAGATCATCACGGCAGTAATGAGTATCAGCCCTTTCATAAGCATCTCTATCTCCTCTCCCTCCTATTTACGGAAATAAAAAAGCCGAGTCGCCTCATCACTTCGGCAACCCGGCTGTCTAAGAAATCTATGGTGCTAGATTTCGGAAGCCTGGGGGGTCCCCCCCGCTAGACCCGTGGCTTTCCGTCCCACCCTCACGGGCGGTTTGGCCTTTCGGTTACTGTCTTTATTACCATGAATGCTTCCGAAATCAAAGCCTGCGTTTTAGTGATTATCCCCAATTATGTTTATCGCATTTTATTCCGCTTTATCTCATTTTATTCCATACGTATGTAAAAATCTCAAAATCTCATTAATTCTTAGATTTCCTAGGAATAGCTCATATTTTCTAAGGACTCGAGAAAACGGGAAGATAAATAGGAATAAAAGAACAAGGAAGAACGGAGAAATCCCATGGGTGGGCTACCTCATGGGTTCATAATATTGCGGATCGAATTTCACAACAAATCAGGGAAGTTCACCCTCCATATATCTGCTGAGAAATGCGGTTTTCCCCGCCGACCCGGGGGAATGTATTGACGGCGCTTTGGATTCCACGTGATACTTCCGCGACACACTGCCTGCCTTTCTTCACGAAGCGGTAGCCCTCAGTTGACGATCCCACTAGGCCTCTCTCCTTGGAAGAAGCGCTGGATGTTTCCCAGCGAGGCGGGAATATCCACGTCCCAGTGGCGGCTTGAGCCCGCGCCGGTATGAGGGAGGAGGACCACATTGGGCAGCTCGCGCAACGGGCTCGATGCGGGAAGTGGTTCCATGCGATAGACATCCAACCCGGCCATTGCGATACTGCCGCTTCCAAGGGCTTCTATGAGATCCTCCTCATCGACGAGACCTCCCCGGCCAACGTTAATGAGGATGGCCGAGGGTTTCATCCGTGCGAGTTGTTCGGCACCAATCAGCCCTTCCGACTCGGGGGTATGAGGGATGACCAAGACGACGTAGTCGGATACGACGAGCAGTTCATCGAGAGGCAGGTAGCGGACCTCGTAGGCTGCTTCCACTTCTTTTGGGTGGGGAGTCCGCTGGTAGTAGTATACCTCCATTCCAAAAGCGCGGCAGCGCTTGGCGATCTCCATTCCGATGTCGCCCATACCCACGACTCCAGCGGTGGCCCCAAAGAGCTCGATCACCCCCTCGATCCGAGCCCAGTTCCCCTGGAAGTTCCACTGGCTCGTCTGAATGGGTTCCAGGCCCATTTCCCGGTAGGTGGCCTCCACGACGGCCCTATGGCCAAGGATGACCTTGCGGGCACAAGCGAGCATAAGCGCCGATGCCTGCTCCGCCACGGTCGCATTCCGCATGAGGGGCTGGGTAGCAACCGGGACACCCCTTTCGGTGGCGGCTGCAACGTCGATGTTCTTGCAGTTGAATCCGTGTTTTTGGATGAACTTAAGGGAGGTGGCGGCTCGGATCACGGTGCCGGGAAGATCAGCCTTGTAGCAGAGAATGGCATCCGCCTCGGGCGCCAAGGAGAGAAGAGCATTTTCGGCATCGGTCTCGGGAGCAAAAATCCTAAACGGAGCTACTGCCGGGCTCTTCCGCACCCGCTCAAGGAAGAGACCCGAGGCTGCGTCAGCTACGAGGAGACGAATGGGATCGCTCATAAATCAGTATCCTGACTTCTTTCCAGTCATACTTTCTATTTCTACCTTAATAATTGCTGCATTATTGACGGCTTCTTCGGAGTATTCGAATGATGATTTGCCAGCATAGTGCTCCATAACAATATCTAAAGCCTTCCTTTTCTCCTCAAAACCCTCAACGAAAAAAGCTCTTCCAAATCCGATAATACTATAATATTTCATGGTCCAACCACACGCATTTTCTCCTTTTACTACTTCACTATCAATATCAATTTCAAAACAGACGTTGTTATTTCCTCTAATCATATCTATTTTTTTGCCTTCCTTTGCGGAATGGAAGTATAAACAGTTATCCCTATAACCAAAGTTAACTGGGACAATGTATGGTACATTATTCTCAGACAAACCAACTCTGCAAACACTCGCCCGTTCCAATATAGATTCCATTAACTTTTTATCTTTAATTTCTCTGTCTTTTTTCCTCATTACTCTCCACTTTTTCGATAATCCTTTACATATTGCATTTCCATCCTTTAGATAGCGTGTAGGTAGTATAAACCCGTTTTTCCCTCCGTTCTATATGGGCATCCTTTGGTCTCGAAGCGTTTAATCCAATTTCTTATACCCCACCGGCATGATGATGAGAGGTTTATGGGCCGTTGGTGCCCCGATACCTTTGGCTACTCTGTCATCACGGAAGGCCCCTACAATCCCTGCCCCCAGACCCAAGGCCCCCGACTGGAGGAAGATATTCTGTCCCACATGGCCAACCTCGATTTGGGCGTATCGAATCCCCCTCTTCCCGTATTTCCGGGTAATCCTCTCATACTCTGAGGTGATGACGAAGATAACCGGGGCCCTGGCCATCCACATCTGCCAAAGGGATGCACTGGCGACCTCTTTTCGCCTATCCCCTTTACGGACAAGCTGAACGCTGTGGCTTGCCGGCTGGTAATGGTATACCCCCGGTTGCAATCCTTCAACCCCTCCCTCTCCCACGATGGCATATACATCCAGCGGATAGAGGGCTCCGCCGGATGGGGCCGCTCGAAACCCGCTCCTTCCATCGGTTATCCCCTGGGCGGACCAAAACAGTTGTGACAATTGGACCATGGTTAAGGGCTTTGGTCCAAAGTCCCTTATCGTCCTCCTCTCCTTGATGGCCTCCTCCACGGAAACCTTCCCGTCGTAAGCGGGATTGGGTAATCGAATAAACCCTTTTTCCCCAACCTTCCCCCAACCATGGGTTGCCAACGCCAAGCTGACCAAGAAAAAAAGCCATTTCAGGGATTGCTTCATTTTTGCCTCCCCAACCACTTGGTTACGAGAAATAGATCAAGGCCCCTTCAGATACTTCTCCTTCAGCTCCAAATAGTTTTGACAGTGCCTCTCGATCCTCCTTTTCAATCTTCCATCTACCTGGCCCACTACCTTGCCCGGTATTCCAAGGACCAGTGAATAGGCAGGGATGACCGTTTCCTCCGTCACGATAGCACCCGCCCCGATGATAGAGTATTCCCCTATGACGCACCCATTCAAGACCTTTGCCCCGATCCCGATGAGGCAGTTGCTCTCCACTGTGGATGCATGGATCAACCCACAGTGACCGACGGTGACATTGTCCCCAAGGAACACGGGTTTTCCGATATACGCGTGGAGGATTGATGCATCCTGTATATTTGTATTCTCGCCGATAGATATCGGCCCCACATCTCCCCTGATAACGGTATTGAACCATATGCTGGAATGCTTTCCGATGGTTACTTCCCCCAAAACAACCGCTGTTGGTGCGATGAAAATCGTCGGGTCAAAGGCAAGGTTGTCGTCTATCATATAGTCACATCCCCACGTATCCCGGTTCGCCCCCTAACCTAACCAACCCTATTGCTTTAGTCAAGGATTTTTCGTGGCAAAGGGTCATTCCCCCCTCGATATGGAACCTGAGGAGATCCAACCCCAAAGATGGGAAGTTTCTTGATTTTCCGGAGAACAACAAAATAATCAAATAGATTCTGACTGGGGTGGACACTTAACTGAAGGGGTTGAAATGAAATCTGGATATGCCCTCTGGTCAAGGAGGATCATGTCTTTAGGACCCGAATTTTGACCCTTGACAAATTGCTGTCCTCCTTTATCATTGTCAAAAAAGGCGAGAATGGATTTCATTGGGAGGTAACCGATGGTTATCGAATATCTTAAGAACACTCTATTCTTCGAGGGCCTGACTCGTGAGGAGTTGGATCAGGTTTCCAACGTCTGTTCACTGGAAGAATTTTCCAAGGGAGATCGTATCTTCTCCGAAGGCGCACCTGGGGATAAGTTCTACATCATCGTATCGGGAGGGGTCCGCATCGAAAAGGAAATTCCCAAATCAGGGCCCGAAACCCTGAGGGTGCTCAAGCCGGGGGAGGAATTTGGTGAAATGGCCCTGGTTGAAGAGATGCCGAGGTCGGCAAGTGCCGCAGCGGATGAAGATTCACGACTTGTCTCCATCGGAAAGTCCGATTTGGACCGCCTTTTCGGCGAAAATCATTCCATTGCATTAAAAATGCTGACCACTTTTTGCAGGACAATGTCTTCTCGGCTCCGGGAGTCCAGTCAGAAGATAATTCGACTCTTCGAGGAGAAGGGAATCGAAATAAGGGACGAGAAGAGCGGGGAAGCGATCCCCCCCAAGTCCCCCATGTGGTACAGGATGCTCTGGAAGACAATTGGGGTTTAACATGGCCTAAGGGAATTGGCCGCAGTTGCTGTGGCCATCAAGGAGGATAATGGAAGAAGGAGATATTATTTCATATTCACGGGCTCATATATGGCCACCTGCTTTTCCTTTCCTTTCACCTTGACCTCCCCCAAGCTTCTGACCGCTATTTGCCCCTTCACCAGCTCATAAGTTGATTCGCTGATGATGATCTGGGTTCCGAGTTCTTTATTGACTCCCTCCAACCTGGAGGCCAAGTTGACGTTATCCCCTATAACCGTGTAATCCATTCGTTTGGGAGAACCCACGTTCCCGATGACCATCTCGCCAGTGTGGATCCCTATCCCGATGTCCAGAATGGGCTTTGATTCGTCTTGCCACCCTTCTTGCAAAGACCTCAGTTCCTTCATCATTTCAAGGGCTGTTCTGCAGGCCGCCAAAGCGTGATTCTCCAACTCCAGGGGAGCCCCGAACACAGCCATAATGGCATCTCCAACGTACTTGTCTAACATACCGCCATTTCTCAGCACAACAGCGGTCATAGCGGTTAGATACTGGTTCAATTGGCTTAATAACTCCTCGGGAACCAGTTTCTCGGAGATTGAGGTGAACCCTCTGATATCCGAAAACAGGACGCTTAGGACCCGCTTTTCACCCCCCAGCATTAATTTTGTGGGATCTTGAATCAGCTTCTCCACGACATCTGGAGATACGTATTTCTGGAACATGCCTCGAATCAGCCTCTTCTCCCTTTCCTCGGTGAAATATTTGAACACCACCTGCGAAATGAAGACACCGCCAAAGGTCAATACAGGGGCAGTTGTCGTCAGAAGGATGTCCCTGGCAAAGAGCCATATTGAGGTGGCAAGATAGAGGAGGACGATGAGGGAAACTAAGAGAGCGCCCTTCAGCGGCGAAAGTCTTAATGAGAGGAGTATCACCAGCACTCCACCCAAAAAAATGATGAGCCGATTGATGATTGGCGATGTGGGTCTGATGAACCTCTTTTGCAGGATAGTGTTGATGACATTTGCGTGGACCTCCACCCCAAAGAGGGGGTACTTCTCTCCCCTCTTGCTCTCCAGAAAAGGGGTGGAAAAGAAATCATGAGAATCCAAGAAAGTGGGCCCCACCAGAACGATCTTTCCCCCAAAAAAACTACGGGGAAATTCTCCCTTCAAGACCCGGTGGAAGGATATCCTTCGAAATTTACCCTGGGGCCCCGCGAAATTGATATAGGCCGAATCATACTCGTTTAGGGGAATGGATCGATCCCCGATACGCAGCTGATTATGGGGAACATACTTCAGATCCGCCAAGGGGACTTCCAAAGAATGGGCTGCGATTTTCAGATCAAAGGAGGCATACAATTCTCCTTGATAGGACCGAATGGGGGTAAAACGACGGACGAAACCGTCGCTGTCATGGGGAAGGTTGAGGTATCCCACGTCGCCCGATGCGGAGATGGTTTCAATAGGTCCCTTGAGCACCTCCTCTTTCAGTTCAACCTCCTTTCCCTTCCATTGAATCCTTCTGGTCGTCTCCTCGAACTTGCTGGGGAAGATGACGTTGCCGAACATTTTTGCAGAGCGGGCCAGCAGTTCATCTTGATCGCCCGGATAAGGCTCGCTCATGATGATGTCGATGCCGATGATCTTTGCCCCTTCCTGAGACAATCGATCGATTAAGCGAGCAAAATAGGTCCTGGGCCATGGCCATTTCTGATTCAACTCCGAGAATGAAGACTCATCGATGGAGACGATGATGACTCGAGGGTTGGTTTCGATCTCCCCCCGAATCAGGAACCTCCAATCTATAGATCGGTTTTCCAGGAAGTCGAAGGTTCCCATGCCAAAGAAGATCAGCATCGTGACGGTAACGCCGACCCCGATGATCAGGCCGATGAAAAAGAGCCATTTTTTAGAGTAAATCTTAAATTCCGCCATGCCGAATGTCTCTTCCGAGACCGGTTTTATAAATATCGGCTTAAATAGTTTCGCATAATTCAAACAAGGATTAACTGTTAAATCCGAAGCACTAAGCACTAAATCCTAAACAAATTCAAATGACCAAAATCTTTCTGGTTGATCTGGTTTTTTTGGTTCATTTGGTCTATCTGGTCAACGTGATGAACGAAAAGAACCAAATAAACCAGACAAACTTGATAAATGGTTTTGAATTTGAAATTTGGAAATTAGAATTTGTTTAGGATTTAGTGCTTAGTGCTTCGGATTTAACAGTTAATCCTTGTTTGAATTATGCGAAACTATTT
>JAUWDQ010000130.1 GCA_030608745.1 Pseudomonadota bacterium
GATTTCCGGTATCTTTCAAAGTGGACGAAATCCACGAGTTCCTTCCTCTTGGGTGGGGAAGCCTCCTTTTGGGGGTAACCCAAGGGGGTCATGGCAAGGACGGAGATGTTTTCCGGAACCCCTAAGAGGCTTTCCACCTTCTTCGCGTCGAAGAGCCCCACGATAACGGTCCCCAATCCAAGGGAATGAGCCGCCAGACACAGGTTCTCCATAGCCACGCCGATATCGAACATAAACCAATCACCCTTATCCGTCATGGCCTCACCCCTTTTGAACCCCGATAGGTTTCGAATTGCACAGAGAACCAAAAGGATAGGCGCATCCCTCACGGAGGAGAGGGCCGGGTTCCCCGGTGGCAATGTCTCTGCGGCCTTCGCCTTGATCTCGGGTTGCCTGATGGCAACCACCTCCCAGCACTGGGTATTCGCCCACGAGGGGGACCACCTGACCGCCTCCAAAACCTTGTCCAACGTCTCATCGGAAACCGGATCGGGCTTGTACGTCCGGATGCTCCTCCGTCTTTTAATGGCCTCTAAAACGTCCATGGTTACTACCTCCGCTCTAATGTTTGGGGGCAACGAAAAGGACCCAACGCAAATATAGCCAAATTCTTCACTTTTTTCAAACCCATTTTAAGAAGTCGCATCCAGAGAATCCTTACCACCGATCTCCCCGATTTCGTTGGCCGTAATGACATTCAGGGGCTTGTTTATTTTTTCACTTGACATCCCTTCCATTGCTCCATATCCTTTTCCCAGACTCATTTCCTTCCCATGATGGACCAACGGGAATGCCTATGGCAGGGCCAATTGATAGCGTAAGATCCGATAAGATCAAGGGGCTCAAAAACCTGGGGCCAAGATATACATGGTCGGAGGGGCAAGCTTACCTTTATCTGGACGCTATCGAATTTAAGGGTACCAGAGGCGGTATCATCTGCTACTATAACCCGCCCATCCATTCCGTGGGAAACCCAGGGCTCGATGCCTATCTGGGATCGATAAAGGTCGTCTCCGAAGACAGGGGGGCATTCCAATTTCTCATCCTTTACGGGGGGTGCGACCCGGTACACGCCGGAGGCGATTTAAAGGAGAGCCTCTCCAAATTGGACAAGACCATCGAAAGCAAAAAAGAGATGGAGGCAAAAGGAGTAGAAGCCGAGGATATCGATGCCCTCTACAGGTGGGGAGATATGAGGCTGGAAAATGGGTTTGCCCTTTACAACGGTATCAGGTCCCTCTCTGAGGATGTGAGGCTCATCTCCCTGTGTGGCGGAGGCACGAGATTCGGTGGTTCCGCGGAGGTGACTCTGATGTCCGAATATCTCGTGGGAGACTCCAGATCGGGGATGTGCTTCAGCGAAGCGATGATTGGGTTGATTCCGGGCTGGTCCGGGGTTGGGAGGACCTTAACGAAAACGGGCCTGCTCAATGCCAAATTTATGGCAATGACGTCGACCGAGGTAAAGGCCCGCCAGTTGAGGGAAGTTGGAGTCTACAATCTTGTTGTGGAAATCCGATTGCCCTTCCCGAAGCTCGAGAGGACGGATGATAGAGAAGCAGATAGAACACGCTATCGGGAGGCCTTGCAAAGACACAACGATGAAGTGGGCCTCCTCTTATTGCCCAAGGCCTTGGAGCTCGGTGTGTGTCCCAAAGACGATATCCCCGTTTTAGAAGAAGCAAACAGAAAAAACCTGTCTACAGTAGGGGAGATAGCCGAACAGGTTGCCAGAAGAAAAGACCCCGAGACCTATCGAGGGATGTGGGGAAAGCCTCTGGCAGAGGTGAGGGAGCAGACAGCCACATTGGGAAGACCCCTGGCTCCTCAATCCATCGAGGCGTTGGAAGGGCTTTTTTCAGGATATGATCCTTCCCGGTTCGACGAAAAAGAGTTCGTCAGGGCGGAGATGGAGGCGGATGCGAGGCTTTACAGGGACCCGAGATTTAGGGCGGGAATTATCGCTACCCTCGAACAGAAAGTGGCAAACTTCAAGGAGGATTGATGAAATGAGACAATATTTCGAAAAGATGGAGCCCATCGGGAGAGAGCTTACCGAAAATGACCGCAAGCGGATGGAGGAAAACGTCGCCCTCATCAAGAAGGAAGAAGAGATAATCGAGGAAGCCAAGGAAAAGGTAAAGAACGCGGGTATCCCCGCTGAGAGAATCAATCAAAGGGGTGAAAATACAGCGTGGCAGAGGCTCGATATGTTGGTGGACCCGGGGACGTTCTTGCCCTTGAATAGCATGTTCAATCCATTCTTCAATCAGGAGGGGTCCACGGGCCTCGTCAATGGGATCGGGAAGATTTCGGGCCGATACGCCTGCATTATCGCATCGGACAACAAGGTCCTCGCTGGAGCCTGGGTGTCGGGGCAAGGGGAGAATATCTTCAGGGCTCAGGAAATGGCCGAAATCCTTAATATACCCGTGGTGTGGGTCCTCAATTGCAGCGGCGTAAAACTGACCGAGCAGGAGGAGGTTTACGCAGGAAGGCGATCCGGGGGGCACACCTTTTTCCGGCACGATCAGTTGATCCAAAAGGGCATCCCGATCATCGCGGGGGTTTACGGTACCAATCCGGCAGGCGGTGGATACCACGGGATCAGCCCGAGCATCATGTTTGCCCACAAGAAGGCCAACATCGCAGTGGGTGGTGGGGGAATTGTCAGCGGGATGAGCCCCAAGGGTGGCTTCGATTTGGAGGGAGCGGAGATGGTTATCGACGCGACCCGCAAATTCAAGACCGCCCCACCCGGAGGGGCAAAAATCCACCACGATCACACGGGTTTCTTCAAAGAGGTGTTCGATACGGAGGAGGAAGTTATCGGAGCTGTCAAGGAATGCATGGCGGGCATGCCCATGTACAACCTCGATTTCTTCAGGATAGCCGAATCCAAGCCCCCTCGTTTCACAGCAGAGGAGATGGACTACATTGTCCCCCACAACCAAAAATCGACCTACGATATCCACCAGGTCCTGGCCAGGATTTTCGACAACAGCGAGCACATGGAGTTCAAGCCGGACTATGGCCCTGAGGTATACTGCGGTCTAGCCAAGATCGACGGCTTCCTCGTGGGTGTCATCGCCAACAGGCAGGGGTTCCTGGGCAAGGATTATCCCAAATACGCCGAGGGCCAGTATATTGGAATCGGGGGCAAGCTGTATCGGGAAGGCCTGATCAAGATGAATGAGTTCGTGACCCATTGTGGAAGGGATCGCGTTCCCATGATCTGGTTCCAGGATACCTCGGGAATCGATGTGGGGGATATCGCTGAAAAGGCGGAACTTCTCGGCCTCGGCCAATCCCTCATATACTCCATTGAGAGCTCCGGCATCCCAATGGCCTGTGTCATCGTGAGGAAGGGCACGGCTGCAGCCCACTACATCATGGGAGGTCCCCAGGCCAACAGGAACAACGCCTTTACCCTGGGCACACCTACCACGGAGATCTACGTAATGCACGGAGAGACGGCAGCTGTTGCCGCCTTTGCGAGGAGGTTGGTAAAGGAACAAGAGGAAGGACGCCCCCTAGAGCCCGTCATCGATAAGATGAACGCCTTAGCCCGCCAATACCAAGAACAATCCAGGCCCGTTTACTGCGTCCAAAAGGCCTACGTGGATGAGGTGGTTCCCTTCGCCCAATTGAGGGATTACCTCGTCGCCTTCGTCCGGTGCTGCTTCCAAAACCCGAGAAGCACCTGCCCTCCCCACCAGATGATGTTGCCCAGGATCATCAGGGGGTGATGGCTTGTCCCGGTTCGACCTCATTTCCCCGGTCGGCACTTCCGGATATCCTCCCCGGCCGGGGGTTTACTTTCCCTTATGCTGCGCCTTCTCCGGCCAGTCATGGGGATAAATCTGACCGGGCTTTTCGCCCAGCTTCTCCTTGACCTCGGCCAGCCCTTTCCGCTTGAACTCCTCACGAGGTTCCTTGGGAATCCTCCCATTCAATATAGCCTCGGAACGGAGTCGACGGCCCACCGTTTTCTCCATCATGGTACCCAGCTCGAGGAGACGGTCCACATCAACACCGGTCTCAATGCCCATCTCGTCCATCATCACCACCATATCCTCCATGGTCGCCAGGCCAACAACATTGGGGTCCTTGTAGTAGTAGGCACCAGTGCCGGCAACCGGCACGCGATCTAGGAAATTCGCCGGCTGTCCTCCCAATCCGCCAACGGTGCCCTCAAAGATATCAATTCCGGCCTGCAGGGCCGCCAGCACATTGGCCAAACCCCAACCCCTGGTCACATGGAAATGGGCTACATGGAGATCGGTGTTGGGAATTTCGTCCAGAATCATGGAGTAATATCGGTACACCTGGTCGGGCGGTGCGGAGCCGTCATGGTCGGCATGTTCGATATCCGTCGCGCCGATATCCAGCCATCGCTTGGTAAATTCGACGGCATCCTCAAACCGGGTGGGTCCGGAGATTGGGCTTCCCCAGATGGTGCTGACGGTGCCGCACATCTTAATTCCCACATCGGAGGCCTTCTTGATACACCGTTCGGCCTCCTTCCAGTAGTCGGGAAGGGTCGTGCCTGAATTGGCAAAATGATGCTCCTCATCCGTTGAAACCATCATCAAGATGCGATCCGGACCCCAGCCCTCCTTCTTGGCCTCAATGGCACGATCCACCGCCCGCTCTCGGATGGTGACGACCGTCAACTCGATGTCATCCCAATTTACCCCGGCCTTAGCTAACTTCTTGCTTCCTCTCAATCTCTTCATAAGCTCATCCGCGTCCTTGAACTGGGGCATGTACAGGGGATTTCCGAAGTTGGTCACCTCCAGGCGTTTGAACCCGCAGAGGATCAACTCCTCCAAATAGAACAACTTCGCCTCGGTGGGAATCCAAATCTCTTCGTGCTGGAACCCATCGCGAACAGTAATATCCCCCAAGCGGACTTTTTTGGGGTACTTCAGTTGAAGCTCCTCACCCATGCGCCCCTCCTTTAATGGTCCATGACCTTTTGAACCTATTTTACGTCAAACTTTGCTATTGTTAAAAAAGTGATAAACGTCTCACGGTCATTGAAGGGTAGTTCCCCAACTTTCTGGAGGATCCCGACGACCCTGAGCGCGATCTGACGAAGTAGTGGGGCAATCTATTTAATGGGTGGTGGAATACACTATCCAAGTGTTACGGCCCAAAGGAAGATCGACTTCATTTAATCCTCCAGGTCGTCCCATTGGGGCCATCCTCCACGGCTATGTCCATCGATGCAAGGGATTCCCTGATTTCGTCGGCCCGTTTCCAATCCCTCTGCCTTCTGGCCTCCTGCCTCTCCCGAATCATCCGGTTGATTTCGTGTTCGTCGATCTGGATTCGGCTCAACTCCCTTCGTCTTTGCTCTTCAAAGTAGTGCTTGGGGGCGCATTGAAAGAGCCCAAGGATATCTCCAAAACGTCGGAAGTAATCCCCTGCTGAGGCCAAAAAGTTCAAAGGGATACCATGCCTTAAGCCCTCACCCCCCATCAAGGCATTAAGATTTCGGGCTAGATCGTGGAAGTGGCCCAGCGCCAAAGCTGTGTTAAAATCATCATCCATAGCCTCTTGGAATCTCCCCGGGAAGGCCTTTACCTCTTCAATGGCCTTCAGGACCCCCTCTTCCAGGTTCTCTTTTCCCTCTTGGGGAGCTAACTCCTTCCCCTCCAATTCATCCATCCTCTTACGGGTGGAGTAGAATCGATCCATACCCATCTTGGCCTCGACCAAATTCCGGTCGGAAAAATCGACGGGGCTCCGATAATGGTGGGAAAGGAGGAACAAACGGATGATTTCTGGATGGTAGCGGTTGAAAATTTCCCTGATGGTGAGAATATTCCCCAGGGATTTAGACATCTTCTCTCGATTGATATTCACGAAACCATTATGGATCCAGAACCGGGCAAAGGGTTTTCCGGTCGCTCCCTCTGATTGGGCTATCTCATTTTCGTGATGGGGAAAGATTAGATCCTTCCCCCCACCGTGGATATCCAAGGTTTCCCCCAAATATTCTTGGCTCATCACCGAACATTCGATATGCCACCCCGGCCTTCCCTTCCCCCAGGGGCTGTCCCATGATGGTTCACCTGGTTTACTGGCCTTCCACAAGGCGAAATCAAGGGGGTTTCGTTTCTTCTCATCGATCTCCACCCTCGCCCCGGCTTCCATCTGCTCGGGACTCCGTTTGGAGAGCTTTCCGTACCCTTTAATTTTCTCAACGGAAAAGAAGACGTCACCATCCGCCTGGTAGGCATACCCCTTTTTCATCAACCCCTCAACCATGCGAATCATTTCCCCAATGTGGTCCGTTGCCTTGGGCTCGTGAGTTGGTTTCTCAAGGCCCAAGGCCTCCATGTCAATGCTGAATTCCCCAATGTATCGATGGGCGATCTCCTCCCATGTCACCCCTTCAGCATCGGCCTTTTTAATGATCTTATCGTCCACGTCGGTAATATTTCGAACATAGGTGACCTCATACCCGAGGAAACGGAGATATCGGAAAATGACGTCAAAAACAACGGTAGACCTGGCATGGCCGATATGACAGAAATCATAGACGGTTACCCCACAGGCGTACATCCCCACTTTCTTCGCCCGAAGGGGTTTAAACACCTCCTTTTTGCCCGAAAGGGTGTTATAGATCCTCAACATCAGGATTCTCCCTTTCCACTCCCTCTACCAAAACCACGGATTGTGCCATAATACCCTCTGTCCTTCCCGAAAACCCCAGTCCTTCCGGGCTCGTCGCCTTGATATTTACCCGGTCAGTTCCTATCTCCAGAGCCTCTCCTATCTTATCGATCATCCGGGGAATGTACTCCGCCAACTTCGGCTCTTGCGCGGTGACAGTGGCATCCATATTGACGATTCGGAAGCCCTTTGCTTTTGCCTTCTCCATCACCTCTTTGAGCAAGATCATGCTGCTTATGTTTCGGTATCGGGCATCTGTATCGGGGAAATGTCTACCCAAATCTCCTTCCGAGATGGCACCTAAGATAGCATCACAGATGGCGTGGATTAATACATCGGCGTCCGAATGACCAAGCAACCCTTTTGAATAAGGGATTTCAACACCTCCCAAAATGAGCCTACGGCCTTCGACCAAGGGATGGATATCGAAGCCAATGCCGATCCTCAGGAAATGCGTCATATTGATGCTCTCCGAGCGAACTTTCCTTCTTGACGGCTTCGTAAAAAGTCCATCTGCTGCGTTGCGCTGCATCCTTCGTCATTGCAGCGTACTTCTATGTACGCCTCATTCCTCAGGATTTGCGCGCCTTGCATCTGGATCTTTTTTCTTTGCCGTCTGATTCCGACTT
>JAUWDQ010000110.1 GCA_030608745.1 Pseudomonadota bacterium
AAAGTCGGAATCAGACGGCAAAGAAAAAAGATCCAGATGCAAGGCGCGCAAATCCTGAGGAATGAGGCGTACATAGAAGTACGCTGCAATGACGAAGGATGCAGCGCAACGCAGCAGATGGACTTTTTACGAAGCCGTCAACATTAAAGAATTTTTGGTAACCATTCTTAGTGAAGCGGAACGGCCGCAAACCTAATGTTTGAGCCCAAAAGGCGAGTTTTAGGTTTGCAGTGAAGCGAACTTTAGAGTGGTCAAAAATTCTTTTCAGAGAGCGAAAGGGGGTTTGGGCAACAAGCCCTTAAGAGGGGATTTCCTGAGTTTTCCTCTTTGAGGTTTTCTAACGTATTGTAAAAAATGAAAACTGAGATCTTGGAAGTGGAAAGTAGTCTCTGGGTAAGTGGTCAAAGATTCCTGAGTAATTTATCTTTTTTTATGATAAAGTCTCTAATAATCAATGAAAGGAATGAATCATGAGTCAGGGCAGGAATCCAAGCTTGCAGTCCTTCTTAAGAGGCGGTTGGCAAAATTCTCATACTCTATAAAACTTGTGTAAATTGAGGTAGCGTGCTAAATTCGAATGGAAATGCCAAATAAATGGAGAAACTTTGAAAATTCTGCTTGTTTACCCCCGTTATCCCGATACTTTCTGGAGTTTTAGGCATGCACTCAAGTTCATCTCTAAGAAGGCTTCTTACCCACCATTAGGGCTTGTGACCGTTGCTGCCCTTCTCCCTAGGACTTGGACCCGGAGACTTGTCGATCTGAACGTGGATGTGCTGAATAATGAGGACATCGGCTGGGCCGATTACATCTTCATAAGCGCTATGGTGTTGCAGGGGGCATCGGTCAGAGAAATCGTCAGGAAGGTTAAGGCCCTCGGCAAAAAGATCGTTGCAGGCGGCCCCCTCTTCACCATCTCGCCCGATGGGTTTCCGGAAATTGATCATTTGGTCCTTCACGAGGCAGAGGCAACCCTTCCTTTCTTTATTGAGGACTTGGAGAGAGGAAAGGGAAAACCCATCTATACTTCCTCTGAGTGGCCCGATATTACATCTTCTCCTGTACCCCAGTGGGATCTTCTGGATATGGGGAAATATGCCGCCATGTGTATTCAGTACTGCCGAGGCTGTCCCTTTGATTGTGACTTCTGCAACATCGCTCTCCTGAACGGGAAGAAGCCTCGAACGAAGACGAGTACTCAGGTTCTCGCGGAGCTTGAGGCATTATACCAAAAGGGGTGGAAGGATACGGTCTTCTTTGTAGACGATAACTTTATAGGGAAACCACGCAAGCTAAAAGAAGATTTGCTACCCGCCCTTATAAAATGGATGCAAGAGAAGAAATATCCTTTCTCTTTCCTCACCGAGGCCTCCGTCAACCTCGCAGATGACGAGGAGTTGATGGAACTTATGGTAAGGGCCGGCTTTTATGAGGTTTTTGTGGGGATCGAAAGTCCTGAAGAGAAGAGCCTCTCTGAGTGTCACAAGGTTCAGAATAAACATAGGGACCTCATGGCAGCGGTCAAGAAGATGCAGAGATTCGGCCTTCAGGTCTCAGGAGGATTCATCGTTGGTTTCGATAGTGATCCTCCGGCTATTTTTCAGAGGCAGGTAAATTTCATCCAGCAAAGCGGGATAGTCACCGCTATGGTAGGCCTTTTGAATGCCCTTAGAGGCACAAGACTCTTCGAACGGCTCCAGCACGAAGGCAGGATTGTGGGTGAGACCAGGGGGGACAATACTGACTTTTCCATAAACTTCATTCCCAAGATGGGTTACCAGCAACTTGTGGAAGGATACAGGTACATCGTAACTCACATTTACTCCCCCCGTCATTTCTATAGACGTCTTAAAACTTTTCTCAGGAATTATCGTCTGCCCAAGAAAAGGGGCCATTCTATCCAATTCTTCCACATTAAGGCTTTCTTCCAATCTCTCTGGGCCTTGGGTATACGGGGTAAGGAGCGGTTTCATTATTGGAAGATCCTCCTTTGGACCCTCTTCCGACGCCCGCGACTCTTCCCCCTGTGTGTGTCCCTATCTATTTACGGCTACCATTTTCGGAGAGTCTTTGAGGGATACCTACAAGAAATAGGAAAGGAAACCGGCCCAGAGTCCTCATGAGCCGATTTGGGATGGCGGGGGGTCAAGCGTTTGGCATATTTTCCTTACCTTACCAGAACCACCTATTAAGAAGTGCCCGGATTCAATATTTCAAGATGAATCATATGACCTATCATCCCTTCCAATTCCATTGATTTGTGTTTGAATTAATCAGAAACCCTCTATCCAACAGTCCTAAATCGAGGGCAGATATTCCTCAGCCAAATAACTCCTGAGAGCTAAATTGCATATCTTTCTAACTAACCGATAGCCGAGTTTGGGTGCTGCCGTTATGCGGTGCTGCAGTGCTGCAGCGAAATACAAGTGCTGCGGTGTTGCAGTGCTGCGGTTGGAAGGATGTAGGGGCGAAGGTAGAGGTAAGAGGCAGGAAGAGGGGGTAGACAGTATGCAGTTGCGGTAGGCAGGGGTAAGGGAAAAGTGTGTTTTGGATCTCTCTTCCTAGATGACCCTTGTCCCTCAGATTATCTTCACGTACAATGGTGTTTACCAGAACGCCAGGAAACCCCCTGACCCTGGTGGTCGCATTTTTCCCCAATATGATTTATTATTGCATTGTTGCGTTTCGCTTGTGTGATCGTTCCCCCTCTTGTCAACATTTCTCTCCGCAAGCCTTATGAACGTGTTGGCGCGAGAGGAAGCGAATGAGAGAGTTTCATCAGGAATCACGAGGTTCTTCCACCGATCGGGATAAACGGAGATACGGATGAAGATCAAATTGATCGTACCCAGGTGGCCCGAGAATAGCTTTTGGGACGTGATCACCTTCAAATTTCCCCTTCTCAGCACCAGCCTCTTGGCGGGGCTTACCCCAAGAGAGCATCAGGTTTCCATCGTCGACGAGAGCCTAACCCCCATCGACTTTACGGAGGAGGTGGATCTGGTGGGCATCACCGCAATGACCCCCCTGGCGCCCAGGGGGTATGAGATTTCAAGGGAATTCCGGCAGAGGGGTGTACCGGTCATCATGGGGGGTATACATCCAACCTGGCTACCCGAAGAGGCCAAGGCCCATTGCGATAGCGTGGTGACAGGGGAAGCCGATGAGATATGGGCCGGTATCTTGGAGGATGTTCAAAGGAATCAATTGAAACCCTTCTACAAACAGGAGAGGAGGACCGATTTGGGCCGGCTCCCCTTACCCAGGAGAGATCTCCTAAATAAGAAGGGATATTTCTTCCAAAATCTGATCCAGACCACTCGGGGTTGTCCCTATGACTGCGAATTCTGTTCGGTGACGGCTATATACGGGGGAAGCTACAGGACGAGGGCCATCGAACGGATAGAGGAGGAGCTCGATGCCCTGGAGAGGTCCAAGGCTTACATCTTCTTCGTGGACGACAACCTGGTTGGAAATATACACTATGCCCGGGAGTTGCTGACCATGCTCTCCCATCATCGGTTGAGATGGGTGAGCCAGGGGCCCATGAGCATCGCCCGGGATCCCGAGCTCGTCCGCTTGATGGCCAAGGCTGGATGCCATGGCATGTTTATCGGCTTCGAGAGCCTCACCCAGGACAACCTGGAGGTAATGGGCAAGGGGATGAACCAAATCGACCAGTACGAGATCGGGATCCGAAGGCTCCATGAAAACGGTATCGGGGTTTATGCCTCCTTTGTCTTCGGTTACGACTTCGACGAGCCCCATGTCTTCGACCAGTTTCTCGGCTTTTCGGAGCGGAATCACATCGAGGGCGCCTTCTTGCCGATTCTCACGCCGTTTCCGGGGACACGGGTATATCGAAGGTTGAAGGAGGAGGGAAGAATACTGACCGAGGATTGGAGCCGATACGATATGGCTACCGTGGTTTTCAGGCCTCAACGGATGACGGTCGATCAGCTCCAAGAGGGGTTTTGGAAGGTGAACCGGGAGTTCTATTCCATACCATCCATGGTGAAGCGGATGTTCAACCCCTTTACCCTGAGAAGGAGCCTCATCATATTCGGCCCCATGAACATAGGGCTCTGGCCGGCCGTGAGAAAAGCCCACCGCCATTTCAAGAGCCAGAAGCATGCTATTTATGATGTGTACGAGGCTGCTTGCTGTAAGCAGCCCAAAAGGGATGCCAAACATTGACCCGCGGCCATTCCCTCTCCCCCAATTCAATCATAGGGTAGCCTCGAAGTGAAAAGGAACATTTTACAGAAGATTGCACAGATCGCTTCATCGAAATATCGGGCTGTCCTGGCGATATTCCTGATATCCCTCATCGCCTCTTTTTTGATGACGGGCGGGTTGGAGTTTAAGACGGACATCTTCGGCCTCATCGAGAGACCGGTGGGTCCCCTCAAGCTCTTTATGGACAAATTGAGGGATTTCGGCGCCCTGGATCACCTCTTTTTCATGGTCACCAGGCGGGAAGGGGCATCCACCCAAGACCTTGTTCAGACCGCCGAGTCCTTCGTAGCGGAATTGAAGGAGGTTCGCCTGGACGGGGAGAGGGCCCTGCGATCAGTTCAATTCCGAACCCTCGAGGCCAACGATTACGAGGGTTTGAAGCCGATTCTCCGACTATTCCTTGAAAATCCCGAACTCTTTTTGGACCGGGAGGATATCCCTGCTCTTTCTCAAAAACTGACCGATGAAGCCATTGGGAAGCAGGTTCGCCAAAACAAGGCCATATTACTCAGCCAAGCCTCCTTCCCCTTGAAGGAATTCATCGCCCTTGACCCTCTTGGGCTCAGGGAGATCCTCATGGACCATCTCCAACAGGGGACGAGGGGGTTTACCATCGATTATCAAAGCGGATACTTCCTCTCCCAAGATCATCGGTCCCTGTTGATCATCGCCGATCCCATCCGACCGGCCACTGACCTTACCTTCTCCCGGAAGCTGATCGAGGCCATAGAGCCCCTCCTAGATTTGGGACCAGGGGTATCTATCCAATATACCGGAGCTTATCCCATTGTCCTCGAGAAGGCCACAGGCCTCCGCCTGGACATGCAATCCTCCATGATTACGGCCTTTGCCCTGGTCCTGGCCTTATTCTTTTTCGCCTATCGC
Organism: Pseudomonadota bacterium; assembly: GCA_030608745.1. GTDB lineage: Bacteria > Desulfobacterota > BSN033 > WVXP01. The sequence goes on from JAUWDQ010000110.1 coordinate 5,125, forward strand.
CGACCCATTACATTGCTCTTCGTGGGATTCCCCCTCCTGGTAGGGGTGCAAATAACCATGGCCATGGCGGCCCTCCTCATTGGACGATTGAACATCTTGACCAGCGCCTTCGCGGCCATCTTAATCGGGCTGGGAATCGATTTCGCCATACACCTCTATGACCGGTATCATTCGGAAAGGGCAATAGGCCTGGATGTCAGGCAAGCCATGGAAAAGATGCTGACGGAAACGGGCTCGGGAGTTTTAACAGGGGGTGCCACAACCATTCTAGCCTTCTGTACCCTTCTGTTGGCACGGGTTCAGGGTATCATGGAACTCGGGGGCCTGGTGGCAGCTGGCCTCTTTTTCTGCCTCGTCAGCATTTATTTCGTCCTCCCCTCCTTTCTCGCCTGGAGGGACTCGAGGGGGAAGGATCATTATACGTATCGGCCCCTCAGGGATTTCGGGCTGAAACCTCTCTCCCGTTTTCTGCAAAGACATCCCCATCCCTTCATTGTCGCCTTCTCCTTCATAACGGCCTCTTTTTTCGTGCTCGCCCTGGGGATCGAATTCGAGGCGGACTTACAGAGCCTGGGGCCAAAAAAAATGGAGGCCATGGAGGTCTATGCCCATCTGGAGCGGATGTTTCCCAGGGGGAACCGGGAAGCATTTGTGGTCTTAGAGGACAGCACGCTGGACAACCTCATCAGGAGGGAGGAATCGTTGGTCGATCGGATACGGGAATACCGCAACAGGGGAGAAATCCTCTCCATTTCCTCCCTCAGCCATCTCATCCCCTCGGTGGAGGAACAACGAAGAAGGAGGCAGCTACTCCGACAATCCATCGATTTTACCAGGGTCCGGCAAAGTCTCTTGGGCGAACTGGTGAGCCAAGGGTTCAAGCTGGAGCCCTTCGAGCGGACCCTCCGATGGATGGAACGTCTGTCTAGCCCAAATGACAGTGCTACCCCCCTGATGCCCGAAACCATTGTTCACCGGGTTCGATCCTCCCCCCTGGGAAAATGGATCAACCGTTCCCTTGTGCAAAAACAGGGCATCTATAAAAGCGTCGTGACGGTTCTCTACGACGGGGATCGGTTGGATCTGGTCCAGTTGGAAAGGGATCTGAGGGGAATTGACCGGTTTGTAGGGATCACGGGCCTCGATCTGATTAATATCGACCTCTTCGGAATGGTGAGGAGGGATCTGCTCGTAATCGCTCCCCTCGCAATCCTTTCGGTGATCCTACTCCTCTACCTCCATTTCCGGAGATGGAAAGTGGTCCTTCTGGCCCTCATCCCCTTATCGGTAGGCATCACCTGGATGCTGGGATTGATGTCCCTTCTGGGATGGAAGCTCAATTACATCAACGGAGTGGTCATCCCCATGGTCGTCGGAATCGGCATCGACGACGGCATTCACATCATCCATCGATACCTGGAGGACGCTCGGCACGATATCCATGGGGCAGTCCAATACACGGGAAGGGCGGTGGCCATGACTTCGTTGACCACTATGGTTGGGTTTGGCTCCCTGGTTATAGCCCAGTACAGGGTACTCTCCTCCATGGGATGGATCATCATTTTGGGAATCGGGTCTTGCTTATTGACCTCCCTCTTCCTTCTTCCGCCACTGCTGGTTATCTTTCTGAGGCCCGAGCGAAGGGAAAGGCGAAACAATGGGTCATGATGTTGTTATCATAGGCACGGGAATGGGGGGGCTTACCGCTGGGGCCCTGTTGGCCAAAACGGGGCTGAAGGTACTGCTCCTGGAGAAGGGCGCCCAACCTGGGGGATATGTGGTCTCCTTTCGAAAACAGGGATTTACCTTCGACGCAACCGGGGTTTTTGTTGGAGGATGTGAGCCGGGTGGGGAATTCGACACCCTGCTCAGGGAGGTCGGCGTTCAGCTGGAATTCAAGAAGATCGATGCCATCCGGAATATCTATCCCGGTTTTGAAATCTCTCTCCGGGGTGGGGGATTTGACCATTATATTGAAAGGCTGAAGTCGATGTTCCCCGAGGAAAACCAGGGGGTGGAGCGTTACGAGAGGATTATCTCGAGGATCGGGGTTGAGGTGGAGGCCCTTTCCGAGATCAAATGGTATAAAAAGGCCCTCTTTCCCCTTTTCTTTTGGCATTTGGTTCGCTTCAGCGAAACTACCCATAAGACTATCCTCGACAGGCTCTTCAAGGGGCACGAACTAAAGATGGCCCTGTCATCCCTCCCGGTGACGGTTCCGCCCTCCCGGCTCTCCTTCCTCTTCGTGGCAACCTTACTCAATAAGGTCATATCGCAGGGAGCCTACTATCCCAAGGGTGGTATGGGGGTCATATCTGAGGCCCTCGCAGGCTCCATTGAGCGAAACGGAGGCAGAATCAGGTATCGAACCGAGGCCGCGAGGCTCCTAACCCAGGGGAATAGGGTCACGGGGGTAGTCACCCACGAAGGCGAGGTGATCGAGGCGCCCACGGTCATTTCCAATGTGAGCCTCCCCCAAACCTTCCGAAGTCTCCTCTCCGAAGGGCCACCATCTTCCCTTGCAAGAAGGGTGGATCGCCTCGAATATTCCCTTTCCAATTTCATCGTCTACCTGGGGGTAAGGGCAGCTCCCGAGCTCAACTCACTCCCCTTCTTCACGTATCTCCGATCCATCTCTGACCTGGAGGGGGAGTACAGGATGCTCAGGAATGGGGAAATCCCGGAAAATCCCACCTTGATCATGGTCATCCCTTCCCTGATCGACCCCTCCCTGGCTCCGGAAGGAGCCCATGCGGTTAAATTGCTCTCCGTTGCCCCTTATGGGTATCGGAACGGGTGGGATAGGACCGACCGTCGTTCATATCAGGCCCTTAAGGACGAGATGGCCCAAAGGCTCATAGCCCAGGTGGAATCCAGGATAGTCCCCGGGTTCACGGCAAAAATCCTCTTTCATGAGGCTGCGACCCCCATCACCTTGGAAAGGTATACGGGCAACGAGCAAGGAGCGATGTACGGTTTGGCGACAACCCCGAGGCAGTTCGGCCGCCACAGGCCCTCAAATCGGACCCCCATCAAGGGGCTCTACCTGGCGGGTCATTACACCCGACCCGCCCACGGAATCGTCGGGGCGGCCATCTCGGGCTCCTTCACCGCACAAATGATCCTCTCAAAGCTCAAAGGCTAAGATTCAGCCTGGAGTTTAATCACCTTGATGGTGGGGCCATGGGGGTAGGCAATGGAAATAAGATGCGATCCCGGGCAAAGGAATAAAACCTATCTCAAGTAATTCCCGCTACACTGCTCACTTCCAGGGCAATGTCTTCTATTGACGGCTTCGTAAAAAGTCCATCTGCCGTTCGACATGCTCACGGCCCTGAGCAAAGCCGAAGGGCTGCGTTGCGCTGCATCCCCTGCCCTGTTAAATTGAAGGCAGCCATATCAAGAGATATGGGGTATAGGAGCTGCTTGAAAACAGTAACATCAAACAAAGAAAATATTTAACAGGGTAAATCATTGC
>JAUWDQ010000046.1 GCA_030608745.1 Pseudomonadota bacterium
CCGCATTTATCGCTGCCCTCAGCCTCCATGGGATCATCTTGGGGCCCACCATCGACGTTGAACACCCGGGCCTGCTCTATTTTGTTTATGGGGGTTTGATGGTCGCCAACATTGCCATGTATTTAAGCGCCTTTTTGCTCATCAAGCCGAGCGTCATACTCTTTTCACTGCCAAGGGAACTCCTCTTGCCGATGATTACCCTTCTATGCGTTATCGGCTCATTTGCCGGGAAGATGGCAATGTTTGATATTTACCTGATGTTCGGTTTTGGCTTGTTTGGATACATTATGCGCAAGACCGGTTTTCCCATTAGTCCGATGGTTCTTGGGGTTATCCTGGGGAGAATGATGGATGAGAATCTCAGGAGGGGAATGGAGGTCTTCAAAGGCGACGTGATAGGGCAGATCTTATCCAGGCCGGTTGGCCTAGTCTTAATTATTATCGTGATTCTCACATTTGTCAGTGGGGTATACCGAAAGAAGCGTTGAGGGGCAATAAGGTGATTTTTGATATGACTTCCTGCGGGGGATGCAGGACGTGCGAAATGGCGTGTTCCTTTCACCACAAGGGGGAGTTTATCCCTTACCTTTCAAGCATCAAAATTTTGGATAAGGGAAATGAGGCCGGATTCCGCGTATTGCTCGTTGAAAAGGGTGATGAGAGGGGTTTCGCCTGCGATGGTTGTAGAGAGCTTGATGTACCGTTGTGCATGCAATACTGCAAAGAGAATGAAGACCTGGAAAAAATATTGAAAGAGTTCATGGAAAAAGTGAAGGCAAAGGCGGTTCATGTCGTGTCCGATTAGAATCGTGTTGATCGCATGCGGCCTTTCACGAATAAAGGCTGCCAAAGTTTGTTTACAGGAACATGATTCAGTGGTGACGTCAACTTCCAAATATGTTAATTGCTTACCATATGGGAAGGGTTGAACTGCTCACAAAAGGTTGGGACCCATCCTTGATGCCGCTTTCCCGGGCAACCACAGAGTACGTGAGGCAAAAGGTTTCTAATGCCAAAGAATGAAAACGTGTACGGGTATGCTGGCAAGATATTGCGGGTAAATCTGAGTAACGGGGAAATCCACACTGAACCCACTCTAAAATATGCCAAAGAGTGGCTTGGGGCCTCAGGGATAGAGATCAAGATACTCTATGACGAGCTGAGGTCATGGGTAACCCCATACGAGCCGGTCAATAAGCTTATCTTCAGTGCTGGAGTGTTAGTCGGTACAACGGCCCCTGGAGCGTGTAAGGGCAGTATGAGTACGTTGGGTCCGGTGACAGGCGGGTGGGCAAGCGGCTGTAGCGACAGCTACGCGGGTGGAGAACTTAAATACGCCGGGTATGACTCAGTCGTTATTGAAGGTAAAGCCCGCACCCCCGTTTATTTATGGATACATGACGACTGTGTTGAGATCCGGGATGCTACTCACCTTTGGGGCAGAACGACCTGGGAAACCCTTGACATGATACGAAAAGAGCTTGGGGATGTTACTCTCCACACCGTATCCATCGGGCCAGCGGGTGAAAACCTGGTCCGGGGGGCCTGTGTTATCCAGGATAAAGGACGGGCTTTTGGCAGATGCGGCACGGGAGCTGTCATGGGATCTAAGAACTTGAAAACGATCGTCGTCAAGGGTACTGGTGGAGTTAGGGTTGCCAACCCGGAGCTCTTTATGGACATTGTAGCCAAAGTCCGTGAAATGTTTAAAAAATCTAAGAGTCTGGAGGACATGCGGAAATATGGCACCCTTGGTGGTCTCTCCAACAAACAAAAGATCTGCGGAATCAGCTACAAGAACTTCCAAGAATGTGTTATCCCCGATGATATGGCTAAAGCCATTGACCCCCGTAATACAATCGATAAGTTTGAGGTAGCGCGGCAGAGCTTCCCGGGGTGTCCCGCCGGCTGCAGCAGACATTTACATATCACAGAAGGCCCCTATGCTGGTCTCAAGACAGAAAGCGCTCAGATGGAGGCAATGGGGACTCTTCAAGGCAGATTGGCTATCTGGGAGCCGGCTTTTATGTTTAAGGCAAATGCGTATTGTAACCAATTGGGCCTGGATATCGATGCGGCAGGGGGGCCCATCGGCTGGGCTATGGAGTGTTACCAGAGGGGCATCATCGATGAGAAGGATACCGATGGACTCACGCTCAACTGGGGTGAGGCTGACGTTGTTCTTGAGCTCATAAGGAAAATCAGTTATCGAGAGGGCTTCGGAAATATACTCGCCGAGGGTTCTGCCAGGGCTGCTGACATTATTGGCCGGAATAGTAGTTATTATGCCATGCACATTAAGGGTCAGGAGCTCTACGAACAATGTCGGGGGTCTCTTGGGTGGTGTCTGGGCACTACCACTTCCACCCGGGGTGGAGGGCATACGACGGGTGCTGTGGGCGATAGTCGCCCTGGTGTTGATGTAGAAAAAGGAAGGCTGATCTTTGGCGTTGATAACCCTTATACACCGCTGGAATATAAGGGAAAAGCAAAGATGGTTATGTATATGGAGGCTGTGCATCGGGTAAATAACTGCTTGGGCATCTGTCATATGAATACGATTCACTGGGATGTTGAGCATATAGACCTACCTCAGTTGGCCGAGCTCTACTCGGCAGCCACCGGCTGGGAAACATCCGTAGAAGACTTGAAGCGAATGGCAATGAAACAGCTAAATCTGGAAAAGGCATTCAATCTGAGACATACTGATTTTGATCGCAAGGATGACCTACCCTCGCCTCGAGATATGTCCGAGCCTATACCAACAGGGGCTCTGGCGAACTGGAAGATGAATAAGAAGAAGTTCCATAAAATGCTCGATGAGTATTATGACCTTCACGGCTGGGATAGGAAAACAAGTTTCCCTACCAGGGAAACCTTGGTAGATCTGGGCCTCGAATATGTTGCCAATGACCTGGAAAAGATTGGTAAATTGGGATCGAACTGAGATCACAAAAAAGGAGATAAGCTGAGCATAATACTGATCTTAAACCATCATCTCTGTTTGCCTCGGCTGCACTAGCAAAGCTCATAGTGAAATGGAGGAACAAACGTGCCTGTTCTTGTCACAGGCGTAAATGGTCTCGTAGGGCTACACACGGCGAAGATTCTCCTTGATGAGGGTTTCGAGGTAGTGGGGTATGATCAGAACCGCTCGGGCGAGTTGGCCTTTTATCCCGAGGTTGCGGGGCGGGTTAAGTTCATATGGGGGGACATTACACAGCTCGGTCACCTTCTTGAGACAGTGGAAAAGTATGGAGTGGAGGAAGTCATTCACCTAGCTTCTCTCCGGAATGAAGTGGTTTACAGGGAGTTTCCTGCAGAGCTTTTTCGAGTCAATATGGGAGGAATGCAGAACATCCTCGAACTCGCGAGAATAGGAAAGATCAGGAGGGTGGTCTTTACCAGCACTGCCGCTGTTTATGGAAGGATGGAAGATCCAAACCGCAGCATCCCCGAAGATGCTCCACAGAACCCCTTCGGGATCTATGCCAATTCCAAGGCCATGTGCGAAAGTCTCATTCGTTCTTACCGGAACGTATATGGGGTGGAAGCACTCGTCCTGAGACCTTCAAGGGTTTACGGTAGGACGGCTAACCTAGACACCTTGGAATTCGGTAACCCCATTTCCACCTTTGTTTACAAACTGTTGAGGGGTGAAGCTATCCGGGATAAGAGCGGAGCCGATTTTGGGGGAGATTTTACCTACGCTCCCGATGTGGCCTACGGATGTTATCGGGCGCTGGTTACTCCCTCCCCTGAAAACTGGATCTTTAACGTCAGCCCTGGAAAGTTCTATAGGCTTTCAGAAGTGGCGAAAATCCTCGGTGATCTCTTTCCCGAGGGTGAAATATCCCTGGGACCTGGTATGGACCCCTACGTGTCCCAATCCCCGATTCGCGGCCCATTGGACATAAGCCGCGCCAAAAGTGAGCTCTCCTATCGGGTCCGCCATGACTTGAAGGGATCTATCGAGGATTTCGTTGAGACCTTGCGCCAACGGGGGAATATAGTATCTTAATTGAGAGTGTCACGAGCACCGCCGTGGGTGCCTGATCATAAAGGCTACCTTTCGGGAGGGTAAAGACCGTGGAAGAAACGAACAGAAAAGACACCGGTAAACCATCATGGAAGGAGAGGATCAACTTCAACACCAAGGCGGCTATATTCTTTATTCTATTTTCAATCACCTTTTATCTGCTGATCCCCTATCAGATCGCAAAGCCCAAGCTTTTCATGGGACGTGTTTTGATGGGCATGAAGCCTACCCTGTTTCCCCGGTTGACTATGCTTGGGCTTCTGGGTTTGAGCGTATGGTACTTTATCCATAGTTTCAGCTTAGAGGAAAAGAATCTCTTTAAAGAACTTGATAGGAAGACCCTCACCAGGATTGTGGTGGCCCTTATAATTTTCCTGGCCTATGCCTTGCTCCTTGAGCCCCTCGGATTTGTGCTCTCCAGTGCCCTCACGGTCGGAGCCCTAACCCTTTACCTTGGAAATCGGAACATCTTCATCCTTTTTTTGGTGATAATTGTCATTCCGCTGGCAATCTTTTTCATTTTTACCCGTGCCCTGCACGTTTCCTTGCCGGAAATCCCCTTTTTCTGAGGGGTTCATTCGAGGCAAGCAAGGAGTTTTTCCTGGGATGGAATCCCAGGAGATGAGAGTATTTAGCAGGTGGGGAATATTTGCCCCTTCGAGCCGAGTTTGGGTGCTGCTGCTATGCGGTGCTGTGATAAATAACAGTGTTGCGGTTGTGCTGTGAATATCTTAATTCGACTACGTGATAAATTCGCGCTCAGAGCTCCTTTTTCAAAGATCTCGAACAATTTGCTTGACAAATATTCAGAGGTTTTATAAGATCCGCGCGCAGGAAAGGGAGTGGGTTGTTTTTTTGCGCTGGAACTGCTGGTAAATCTCAGGCTCGTTTTTTAGGGAGTGGTAGGTTATGTGGGAAAGTTTTTTAGAAGGTGCACAGATGTGTTTGCGGTGGGACACCTTCGGCATGATGAGTCTCGGCCTCATATTGGGAATGCTCGTGGGTGCGCTTCCTGGCTTTACCACAGTAATGGCCATGGCAATCCTGTTACCCATCTCTTTCTTTCTCCATCCTTTAGTGGGAATCCCCTTTCTCATAGGGATATATAAGGGGGGTATTTTCGGCGGGAGTATATCCGCGATTCTGGTATCCATTCCTGGAACCGGGGCCGCGGTGGCCACAATCTTCGACGGTCCCGCTCTCACCAAGAAGGGGCAAGGACGAAAGGCCTTGGAGATCGCCCTTTATTCTTCCGTTTTCGGGGATTTTTCCAGCGATATTCTGACCCTGTTTTTCATTGGCCCCATTGCTATCATTGCTTTGAAAGTCGGACCCCCTGAGCTCGCAGCCATCGTCCTGCTTAGCCTCATCATTATCTCGACCACCAGTTCAGGCCCCGCAGTCAAGGGGCTGATTATGTGCTTCATTGGACTCCTTTTCTGCATGGTTGGTCAGGATCCCCTCGGTTACATGTCCCGGTTCACGTTTGGTATCTTTGCGATCAAGGCCGGCATCCCCCTCCTTCCGATGCTGATCGGTGTCTTCGCCATCCCCGAGATTCTCGGGGCAATAGAAAAAGAGGTCTCTTCCTTCATGTCTGAGAAGGTCGATCTTTCCAAAGTCGGGGAGAGGCTAAAATATGAGGAATTCCGTCGTTGTTTCAGAACGATCCTGAGATCAACGGGCATAGGAGCCGCTCTCGGAGCCTGTCCGGGCGTTGGTCAGGTAGTGGCGGCTTTTGTTGGATACGCGTCGGCAAAGAAAGCCTCAAAACACCCCGAGACCTTTGGTAAAGGGGAGCTGGAAGGAGTGGCCGCGGCAGAGGCCGCGAACAATGCCGTCAATGGGCCCACACTTGTTCCCCTGCTTACCCTGGGAATACCCGGGGACAACATCACCGCCATTCTCCTTGGAGCCTTCGTCGCTCAAGGGCTCCGCCCGGGACCAAGGCTATTCGCAGAGCACGGCCCAACGGTCTTCGCACTTCTTGTAGCCATGCTTTTGGCAAACATCCTGTTCTTGATACTGGGATATCTTACCGTTCCTTTGTTCGCGAGAATCGTCACCGTGCGAAAATCGATCTTGCTCCCGGTGATCACCATCTTTGCCTTCGCCGGTTCCTATGTTTTTCGTTCGGATCCCTTTGATCTTCAGGTTTTGGTTTTTTTCGGGGCCTTGGGTTATGCGGCCAGGAAGTTGCAGTTTGATGTCTCCCCGATGGTAATGGCTTTCATCTTGGGTCCGATCCTTGAATATTCCTTTGGACAGACCGTAAACTTGGCAGGAGGAAACTTGCTACACTATATGTTTATCGATCGTCCTGTCGCAGCTGGGATTTTCATGCTCATCCCTGCCGTAAGTGTTCTGTTCGTGGTGAGAGGTGTCCAAAGGCGGCGCAAGGCCAGGATCCAAAATTCCCTTATGAAAGGAGGTGAGGCATAAAATCAGGCTAACAAAGCGAGGTATCGAGTGTCCTATGAGGAACGAACCTAACATTTCAAAGGAGGGAACCTTATGAACAGGAAAACTATCATCCGTTTTCTTTTGGTGGGACTTATCTTGGTTTTTGTGTTCGCGGGCACTGCCCTGGCTGCAAAGTACCCCAAGAAGCCGATTACCATGATCATCCCGTTCAGCGCGGGTGGATCCCACGACCTGAATTCCAGGGTCTTTTCGAGCATCATCCCCCAGTACCTGGGACAGGCCGTGGTGGTTAAACTCATGCCGGGTGCAGGAGGGCAAACGGGGACGGCAGCCGCGGTGAGGGCAAAGTCGGACGGATACACGTTAATCTTCACCCATAACTACGTGGACCAGCTCCAACCCCTGATTGAAGAGCTCCCCTATGACACGATGAAGGCCCTCGTCACGGTTTGGCGACTCAACTATGCTCCTCCCATCGTTTTCGTTCGAGTGGACAAGCCCTGGAAGACCTTGGAGGAGATGATGGACTATGGCAGAAAGAATCCCGGCAAGCTGCAGTTTGCCCACTCGGGCAAATGGGGAGCAACATTCACACCGGGGGCCATGATGCTCAGCAAAGCCGGGGTAAATGCCCAATTCATCCCTTACAAGGGCGGTGGACCGGCCGTAGCGGCTATACTCGCGGGAGACGCGGATTTCCACCTCGGTTTCCCCAGCGTGATCATCCCCCATGCCAAGGCTGGAAAGGTCCGCCTTCTTGCCGTTGCGGGGGACAAGCGGCTTAAGGAGATCCCCGACATTCGGTCCTTTAAGGAACTGGGGTTTGAAGGCGGTAATATGGACCGGATCATCATGGCGCCGAGGAAAATAAAAGCGGAAAGGCTGCAGATCCTGCGGGATGCCTTTCGCAAACTGTATGATGATAAGACCTTCAAGAAGATGATGGGCAGGATCGGCGAAAACATGGAATACATGGATGGTCCTGAATATGAAAAAGTCCGGGCTAGGCAGAAGGAGCAATACAAGGAGTTGGTCAGGAAAATTACGGGAATAAATCTACCCTCTAGATAAGGGGTTAAACCGGCGGCCGGCATCTCCGCAGGGAGATGGCCGGCCTTTTTTTTTACCGTGCCTGGGGGATATTTTCTCCCGGAAACTCGTCAGTGCATGGCCAAAATACGATAGAGATTTTCATGGGACAATAGTATTTAAAAAAATCTCGAGGAACAACGATAAGGATGAGCAGATAGCTTCTACGTCTCCCATGTTGCGTGCTTTACGCTCCAACCTGGGACGACATCTTTAACGTTTATCACCTCGAGATCCTCAAGAATCTCAATCTCATGCTCAGTGTTTGCCGGTATCAGGGCCACTTCTCCCGGGCCGAGAACCTTTTCCTCTTCACCGACACGGTATCTCGCCTTGCCCTTGATCAATACCTGAAACTGCTCATTAGGGTGAGCATGGGGCTTAGCCTCTGTTCCGGCTGGATAAGATATGAGGGCAAGCTCGATCTTTTCGCCCTTAATAGTTGGTCCTTTTCCTTTGGAGTAACTCGGCGTTATGACGTCTCCCCCCAGCTCGTTCCACTTATAAAAAGGCATAATCTTGACCCTCCAATGAAGTGATCATATACTTTATTGTCTGGACTAACATAACCGCAGGCAACAGACGCGTGTATTTTTATCATTAAAGAGTGTCTGAAGTCAACTTGGGTATCGGAAAAGGTGTCGGCGTGGCATAAGATGTAGATATTTCAGATTGATGCATGAAGGAGTAATTCTATGGGAAGGCAAAGGATTGGTTTTGTGGGTCTCGGTTTAATGGGAAATGGAATGGCAAGGAATTTACTCTCTGATGGTTTTCCGCTCATTGGTTTCGACATCGACCAGAGCAAGACAGATGCGATTATTGAAGCTGGGGGAGAGGAGCCAGATGCTCCGGACCGTTTGGCCGCCCAGGTGGATATTATCATCTTGTCCCTGCCCAATTCCCATGTGGTTGATGATGTCGTGAAGAACTCTCTTGAGTTGTTCGAGACCGGGAGAAAAGGGTTGATCTTGGTCGATACGACCACCGCGGATCCCGTCATGTCGGAGGCATTGGCCACCGAGTTGAGGGAAAAGGGAATAGAGATGCTCGACGCCACTATCAGCGGGACGAGCACAATGTGTGCTGCAAGGGAGATTACGTTCATGGTTGGGGGCGGGGAAAATATCTTCCACGCGTGCGAATCGATGTTTTCTGTCATGGCAAAAAAGATCTTCTACGTGGGTAAAAATGGCTCAGGCGCACTAATGAAGTTGATTGTTAATTTGGTCCTTGGGCTCAATCGTATGGTTCTTGCAGAAGGTCTTTCCCTTGGTAAGAAAGCAGGAATGGACCAACGCAGACTCCTGGAAGTGCTTAAACAATCGGCAGCCTATTCCAGGGCAATGGATATGAAGGGCACCAAGATGATTGAGAAGGATTTTTTGCCGCCTGAGGGGAAAATAGCCTTTCACCTCAAAGATGTAAGGCTCATGCTCGATCTGGGGGAGAGGTTGAATTTTCCTTTACTTCTTTCCAGCCTCCATGCCCAAGCCCTTGCTGCCGAAGTTGCAAAAGGGAGGGGGGAATGGGACAATTCCGATATCATTTCCTTCTATGAAGATCTGGTGAATCTGTAATGAGATATATGGGGCTACAATCAATAAGAATGAGGCGATACTTGACAAAATGGAAGATTCTTGTTTTGGTTGAATCATCTCTCCCTTTTTGAAACTCATCGGTTAAAGTCCATTTTTATGAGAGTGTAAAGTTTGAAAAACGTGGCAGTGGCGAGTGGAAAGATTTTTAGCGTGGAAGTGAAGATCGACTAGACGTATTTCCTAGTTCATACCCGTTTTCCGGAGGAAATGTTATGGCGCTTCGATATCCCTTGGTTCACCTTGACGACGTAAAACCCGAAGTCATGGATGAGGATGCCGGCTGGAGCATCACGGAATTTCGCCTGCCGATCAGCAAGAGACAAGGGAGCACGACCACCATGTTCCACGCCCGCTTCATGCCGGGCGCTATCCACAAGAAGCACCGGCACGACAATTGCGATGAGATCTACTCCATCGTGAGCGGCCATGGTCTAGCGGGAGCCGGGGACGACCGTGTGGAGGTTCGGGGGGGCCACTTTCATTATATTCCCAAGGGCGTGGAGCATTGGCTCTATAATCTGAGTGAGAAAGAGCCCATCGAAGTTATCGGCGTCTATATTGGGGCGGGCAGCGTTGAGGAAACCGGCTATATTTACTTGGGCGAGGTAACGGAAGAGGATCTTAGACGGCGCACAAAGTAATGCGGGCCTGTGGGATTTCAACAATCTCTTGCAGGGATAAGGATTAAACCGTTTTTCCATTTCCCCTGCTTTACACCTCTTTACCTCCACTTTCCTATAAGCCAATCCCGGGATGTACAAATATTTTGAATTGTAAAAGAATTTTCTATTCCCTCCGATAGAGATAAGCATTATGGAAATGATGAATTTATTCATTATTTTTTTGACTGGAATGATTGGTGGTTCATTTGGGACCTTGGTTGGCGGCGGAAGTTTAATTACAATCCCGACATTAATCCTTCTTGGTTTACCCACGCATACTGCAATTGGCACTGATCGGTTGGGAATGGCGGGTATTGGTTCAGCTGGTTGGTATAAGTTTCATAAGAAAGGAATGATTGATTATAAAATCGGTTTCATTCTGGGCTTTCCCACTATGCTCGGATCTATTTTAGGGGCAAACCTCGTTTTGCAAATCAATGAGGAAATTTTGAAGCAGGCAGTTGCAATTATAACTATCATCATTCTGTTTTTTCTCATTATCGTTAAACCTAAAATAGGAATAGAAAAAAGTGACCATATAGTAAGAAATCACGAATATCTTATTGGAGCCGTCAGTGGCTTTTTTCTTGGTATCTACGGAGGTTTTTATGGTGCAGGAACTGCAACGTTCTTGTCCTATATTTTGATACTATTGTTCAGGCAAACGTTTCTGGAGTGTGCAGCGACGGTAAAGATATCAGCTTTGCTCATGTGCGCGATGGCTGGTTCAATCTTTGCTATTAACGGAGCGATTCACTATTCTTTGGCTGTTTCAATGTTTATTGGTTCTTTTATAGGTTCTTATATTGGAGTTCATTACTCGGATACCATTGGCAATGTATGGATAAAAAGGTTGTTTTTTGTCATTGTTTTGATAATGGCGATAAAATTACTTCTTTAACCTCCGTCAGTTGTCAGTGGGGCTCGACAACTCGGCCACCTGCATACACCGCAGAGTTGCCACCCCCAAAGATGACGGCTTCGTAAAAAGTCCAACTGCCGTTCGACATGCTCACGGCCCTGAGCAAAGCCGAAGGGCTGCGTTCCGCTTCATCCCCTGCCCTGTTAAATTGAAGGCAGCCATATCAAGAGATATGGGATATAGAAGGTGCTTGAAAACAGTAACATCAAACAAAGAAAATATTTAACAGGGTAAATCATTGCAGCGTACTTCTATGTACGCCTCATTCCTCAGGATTTGCGCGCCTTGCATCTGGATCTTTTTTCTTTGCCGTCTGATTCCGACTTTTTACGAAATGATCAATTTTAAAAGGCTGCGTATATTTGGGCCCGTTGTCTTATAGGAGGTCTGAAAGCGAGTGAAGGGAGGTCCCGACGCGAATTCACTCCGTAGTGGAATCAAAAATATGCACCCAAGCACGATGAACCAGAAAACTTCTATTTGACTGCAGCACTGCAGAACTGCAACACCGCAGCACCATTTTCTGACTGCACCACTTATTGAGCCTGGAGGGCGAGTTAAAGGATGAAAGTACCCATCAGCTGGTTGAGAGATTACGTAGATATAACAATGGACATTGAAGAGTTGGCCGAACGCATGACCTTAGCCGGCCTGGAAGTTGTATCGGTCGAGCATATCGGGTCGCAATGGGATCGTGAGAAGATCTTCGTGGGCCAAGTCTTGAGGATTGAAGAACATCCCAATGCTGACCGTTTGACCGTGGTCACGGTTGATTACGGGGCAGGCGAGCCCATGAGCGTTGTGACCGGTGCGCCCAACCTCAGGGTTGGCCAAAAGGGACAGAAAGTGGCCTTCGCCATCGCAGGCGCTCGGCTCATAGACGGCTATTCCCAGGAATTGAGGTATGTTACGCTCAAGCCCAGCAAAATTCGTGAGGTCCCCTCCGAGGGGATGGTCTGTTCCGAAAAGGAACTGGGGTTATCCGATGAGCATACGGGTATCCTCCTTCTCGATGAGGATGCACCCGTTGGAACTCCCCTTGTTGAGTATATGGGGGATATTGTCTTGGATATCGACTTAACGCCCAACTTGGCCCGATGCTTCTCCATGACTGGGGTTGCCCGGGAAGTGGCCTCTCTCACCCGACAGAGGCTGCGCGCGGATATCCCCGAGATGGAAGCCCTCGGCGAGCCCATCCAAGGTCAGGTCGAGATCGAAATTGCCGACCCGGACCTCTGTTTTCGGTACTCGGCCACCCTTATTAGGGATGTCAAGATAGGTCCCTCGCCCAGATGGATGCAGGGACGCCTGCTGCTATCGGGAATGAGGCCCATTAATAACATCGTGGACATCACCAATTATGTCATGCTGGAGTGGGGGCAACCCTTGCACGCCTTCGATTACGACATGCTCCGCAATCGGAAGGGCCATGCGGGTGTATCCGATGACGGCCCCCCGGTTATTATCGTCCGGCGTGCAAAGCCGGGAGAGATGATGACCACTCTGGACGGAATACAGCGGCCCTTGACCGAGGATATGTTGTTCATCACTGATGGCGGCGGACCAGTTGCTATTGCCGGGGTGATGGGGGGATTTGAGAGCGAAGTAACGGAGAGGACGAAGAACATCCTTTTGGAGGCCGCAAGCTTCAACCATATCAACAACCGCCACACATCACAGGCGCTCAAGCTGTCCAGCGAGGCATCGGCGAGATTCGGCCGAGGTGTTCCTGCCTCCCTGACCGTCCCCGCCGCAAAGAGAGCCACAGAGCTGATGAGGCAACTCGGAGGGGGGACCATTGCCAAGGGAGTAGCTGATGTTTATCCCGTTAGACAGGAAAAAAAGATCGTGGAGATTTCCACTCGTGAGGTGGAGCGGATAACAGGAATAGGGATCGGCGATGAAGGGATTATGAAGATTCTCGAAAGCCTCGATTTTAGATGTGAAAAGAGGGGAGATGTGATTTCCGCTACCGTCCCCGATCACCGCCTGGACATCAGCCTGCCTGCCGACCTCGTGGAAGAGGTGGTTCGGATTTATGGTTACGATCGAATTCCCACCACATTGATGGGAGATGAACTGCCTCCCCAGGGGCGAAACGAATCGCTGGAGAAAGAGGAGTCCGTGCGGGATGTGATGGCTGGGTGTGGATTACAGGAGGTGATCACCTATTCCATCACAAACCTCGATGCAGTTGGGAAGTTGCATCCGGAAGACGTCCCTCCGAGGGAAGTCGACTACGTCAGATTGGCCAATCCCCTGTCCAGCGAGAGGGAGTTCATGCGGCGTACGCTCATGAATTGCTTGCTGGAGACGATGAGGGATAACCTGCGATATACAGACCGGGTGGCCATTTTTGAAGTAGGGCGGGTCTACCATCCGGTAGAGGGTGAGATCTTGCCCCGCGAGTTGCGCCGGTTGGGGATTGCCATGACTGGTCCCAGGGAAGCCCTATCTTGGTTGGAGAAGAAGGCGAGCTCCATGGATTTCTTCGATCTCAAGGGCGTGATCGAGGTGCTGTTGGGCAGGTTGGGGATCAGGAAGTGGCATTTAGAACCGGCAAAGAGTGCCACGTTCCATCCCGGTCGCACAGCACGGTTGATCACGGGGAAGGGGGAGGCGGGAATATTGGGCGAAGTCCATCCCAAGGTCATTGACGCCTTTGACCTTTCCCAGTACCCTCAGCAACCCGTCTGTTTGGCGGAGCTGGATTTAGAGATGCTCCTTGAAGATGCTTGCCTCACGGGTGAGTTGGCCCCTATCTCTCGGTTTCCATCCCTCAGCGAGGATTTAGCCATTGTCGTCGATGAGGATATCCCGGCACAACGAGTCCAAGAGGTCATCCATCGGGCCGGAGGGAAATTTCTCGTCGGAGCCGA
>JAUWDQ010000176.1 GCA_030608745.1 Pseudomonadota bacterium
CGCCATCTGGGATTGTGGTCCATCATCGGTGCAAAGATGGGGATTAGGGCACGCGAAATCCTCGGGGCACCAGCCGATGCCATGGACGTTGTCTCCTTTGCTGGATATAAACCACCATGGAGTTGCATTAACGATGGGCTCCAGGTTTCCACGGGGTCGAGCCTTGCTCGGGGGACTATCTCAGTTGCTCACCTGGGTAAACCTGTGGCGATCTTCGTATACAACCAAAGGCAGGTCACATTGAAAGTGAAGCCTGAAATCGCCAAAACGGTGCGGAGGGTAATCAAGGAGTTGTCAGATAAGTATGGGTTTCAATCCAAACGGTACTTTCATGAATTGAACAAGATATCTGTACAGTACTGGCTGGAATGGGATCGCAAGAAACTGTTTGAAGAGATCGGTGATTAGGCTTAATCCCTGTCGTTCTCCCATGTGAGAGTATTTAAAACGCCACTGGGGTCCGCTTCATCAAAGATTGACGCAGACCCTGTGCTGTTATTCTACTCTCAGCCAACCGGTAACCTGTATCTATGCCCTCCCTCGTTAGGGTAATCCCAACCGTATCAGAAGCCTATCGCTATAGAATACCAGGAACCATAAGGTATTTGCAGGCCACGTACACAAAGATCATCCCGAACAAGACCTTCAAGAGAGATGAGGACAACTGACCATTCAGTGTCGCCCCGAGTTGAGACCCGATAAAGGTCCCAATGCACAGCGGAATGAGGATAGGCATATGGACAAATCCCTGGGACAACTTCAGTGCCGAACTCGCCAGGGCATTAAGACTGAAACAGGCCAATGACGAACCAATAGCTATTTTAATCGGAGCATTCAAGGCGAAGGCAAAAGCCGGAACCAGGATAGCCCCGGTTCCAATACCCAAAAGACCAGGAAGAATCCCCGCCACTCCACCGATGGATATTTTGGCCAGCTTTGAACCTTGAATCCCTCTCCCAGGATTCGGTTCAGACCTCTTGTTCAAATACTCGGATATCCCTTCCCAAAGCATGCGGAGGGCTACGAATGAAAAAACCACTCCGGTGGCGACGTCCAGCCAAACGTCCTTTTGGGCGAGGTAGATAAAGAGCATGGAGAACACTACGGTGGAGAGCAAACCCGGGATGATCAAGGGGAGAATTGAGGAAAAATCAATATGTCCGAGTTTGAAATGTTTTAAACTGCCCCCAAACGTGGTAAAAAACACAGCAACAACACAGGTTCCAGCCGCATACGCCTGCTCGAGGCCCACGATAAACCGAAGGACAGGCATAATCAAAATCCCGCCGCCAATCCCGAGGAGACCCCCGAGTATCCCGGCCATCATGCCCCCGAAACCAAGAAGCAGGAACATTACCACCTCCCTATGTACTTTTGGCGCAGAACCGATCCCAGTTCATGAGATGGGCCGCTCCGGCAACAGAGATCCCATAGAACACGAGAGGTTTCCTGCCGAGGAAACTTCCTAATGTGCCGTTTACAAGGGTAGTCCCGGTTACCAACAAAAGATCAGCCCAATCGATGGCCTCCTCTGTATTCTCCGGACCTTCAATGGTAACCTGAAATTTTAGGGTTCCAATATTGTCCGGGTCCAGATCCAGAACACGCAGCGGAAATTCCGAGGCCAAAGATTCCAGCATCCGGGGTTGGAAGCCTATCTGGGCGATCTTCACCAAACCATATCTTGCTTTCAGGTGACTAACGAGCTCAAAAGCACATTGGTCGGGGCCCTGGTCGCGGCAGTGGACCGTTTTGTCGATCTGGTTCATAGAACGTAATACTGCATTCAAAGTAGCCACGAAGACAGCACGCCGAAAGTTATTCTCAAAGTTCAACTCCAAGACATCTTCCAGAATGCCCTCAAAATCCCCGTATTGGTCTGTAAATGCCTGCCCTATGGCACCGGAAAACTCGGCTTGCATCAGTCTTTCTTTCCCCTTTTGCAGGGGAAAATCGTCAGCTTCAGGATTTCCGATCGCTTCCTCCGCCGTAAGAACACGAGCACGGACAACCACAGGTCGGGCAAGGAGATTTTGATATTTACACAATGTGAACAATTGTTGCCTTATGTCATCATAAACATCAGTCATGGGGATGAAACTCTTTCATAAAGTGCGTTGCCTGTGTGCGAAGCCATTTGAGCCAACTCGCAACGGTCATCACTTTTATTCCAAGAACCAGTTTGTTGAAGAGATCATTCTCCCTGTCTTGCCTTTTCTGTATCCTCCCCTTGATCTCTTCCAGGGCTTTGACCTGTGCGCTCACCAGGTCATTTCCCCCCTGCAAAGAAAGGCGACGGAAGAAGAAGAGCTTGGCGAGAAATTCGATACGGAGATCACGTACGTGTTTAACTGGGCTTCGTAACCACTCCAGAAAGGCATTCTTGCCCACAGGCGTTAAGGAAAACACACGCTTAGAAGGGCGAGTCTCCTGGGCTTCCAAACTGGACCGTAAGAGACCCTCACCCTCAAGTCTCTTGAGGAGCACATAGAGCTGGCTCGTGCTTACGCGCCATGTTGACTCCAGGGCAGACTCCAAAAACTGCATGATCTCGTAACCGTGTTTCTGACCCGAAAAGAGGGTCCCAAGCAACACATATTCCGTGGATGGCTTCGTCTTCATCGGCTACACCCTGGAAAGGGAATTCCATTATAAAATATTCCAATACAGAATACAATCCTAATACTAAACGCCCGTTGACGAATTCCAAGATACCCAGACTACTAGATTTCGGAAAAGGGGCTAAGCGATTTCTAACTGAACCATACGGATTCGCCGATCCTGTATCCATGCTATAATCGCAAATAAATAGAGCACCTCAAGATGGTCGATTTGATCTCAAAGCTTTCCCCATGTCTTGTGGTTTGTCCCTGCTCTCATTATGAACTATGCATGGCGAAGCCCTCGCCCGACCCCAAACCATCCTCAACCAGTCCTTAAATCAGCGGCTCAACATATATACACTCACCAAAACCCCTTTAAAGCTTCGGACTTTCCATTTAAAATGTGGGGTTTATTAAGGGAGCACGGGGAAGGGATAAAAGGGTTTGCACTGGAGTTCTACGGTGCTCTCCGGAAACTCAGGAGACTCCTGAGCAGCTTGTTATTGGACGGAAACCGAACGTATAATAGAGGAAGGTTTCTCGGTGAAAGCTGAATCAAGGGTAAACGGAAATCCATGACTTCCAAACAAACGGTGGATATCAAGGACTTGACCCAAAGCGACCTTGAGGATTTTGTGGTCAAATTGGGCCATAAAAGGTACCAGGCAAGGCAACTCATAAAGTGGCTCTACCAAAAGGGGGCGATCAATTTCCATGAGATGACGGACTTACCGACAAACTTCCGAGAAGCACTTCGCCGGGTCGCCTTCATAAGTACCCTAACCCCGAATGAAGTTGAGATCTCCCGGGATGGTTCGAAGAAATTTCTCTTTTCCCTGATGGATGGCCATAGTGTGGAGAGCGTGCTCGTCCCGGAAGTGTCCCGGTTGACCCTGTGCATCTCCACTCAGGTAGGCTGCCCTTTAAGCTGTCGGTTCTGCCTTTCGGGGAGTATGGGATTCGTTCGAAACCTGACCACTTCCGAGATCCTGAACCAGATTCTGGCGGCCCAACGACAGGAGACTCCCAGAAGGAGGATAACCAATATCGTGTTTATGGGTATGGGAGAACCCTTGGCCAATTATGATAATACCGCTAAGGCCATCGAAATGATGCAATATGACCCGGGCCTCGGTCTCTCGGGGAGGCGTATTACCCTCTCCACATCGGGCCTCGTTCCGGAGATGGAGAGATTAATGGCAACCGGACTCCGTTTTCAATTGGCCGTTTCCCTCAATGCCGCGGATGACGATACCCGAAGTTTTCTCATGCCTATAAACAAATCCCATCCATTGGAGGAGGTCCTTGAGAGCTGCCGAAGGTTTCGTCTTCGCCCAAGGGAGAGGATTATCTTCGAATATGTCCTCATCGATGGCATCAATGATTCGCCCCGGGATGCCCTTCGTCTCGTCCGCCTTTTAAAGGGTATTCCCTGCAAGGTCAACCTCATCCCCTTCAACGAGTCGCCGGAGCAGGAATTCAGCAGGCCAGATGAGAAAAAAATCCTTGGGTTTCAGATGGCCCTCCTGGATCAATACATCACGTGTATCGTTAGAAAAAGCCGGGGCGGAGACATTTCGGCGGCTTGCGGACAGCTAAGGGGCAGATTCCGACGGGTTCAGAACTCGCCATGAAAGCCTTCACCCGCCATCGAACCCCGAGGGGGCGAAAAACTTCTCCAGGACATCACGCTCGGGGACAACGGCTTTTTCCGGAAACTCGGTAAATTCCGGCCGAGTGCCCGATTGACATTTCCCTTGCCGAGTGATATAGAGGGCGAATGTAATTTAAATGGCTGAATACTATGGTACGAGGGGAAGTGGAAGCCTGGAATTGGGCGGGAAAGAGTTTTTAATTTCTCATAGTGAACTCCACTGTAAAAAGGGGGTATCCTTATGAAACGTACGATCTCTATTGCATTCTGTCTGATGTTGAGCGCGAGCTTGATGACCACTCCTTCGGTCCATGCGAAGGTCATGAAGCTAAAACTCGCCACCGTGGTAGTTCCCCATCACGCCTATAATGAAGGAGCAAGGGAATTTGCTAGGCGCATCAGGGAGGCTACCGGAGGAGCCATTGATATCCGCGTCTTCCCGGGAGGCCAGCTCGGTAAAGGGGAAAGGGAGCTTCTGGAAGGAATGCAGATGGGGGCAATCGATCTGGCCGTTACCGCAACAGGTCCCGTCTCAGGCTTCAGGCAAAGCATGATGGTTTTGGACTTGCCTTTCCTCTTTCGAGACTACCGCCACGTCGACGCAGTCCTTGACGGCCCTGTTGGCCGAAAACTCCTGAATGATTTGGAGAAGGCGAAGTTAAAGGGCCTCTCGTTCTTTGAGAACGGATTCCGCAATTTCACCAATTCCGTTCGTCCCTTGCTAAAACCCGAGGGCTTCAAGGGCCTGAAGTTCCGGACCATGGAAAACCCCGTTCATCTTGCCTCGGTTCGCGAACTGGGTGCCCAGGCAGTCCCCATGAGTTGGGGCGAAGTCTATACATCCCTCCAGACAAAGGTCATTGACGGCCAGGAAAACCCGGTGGCAATTATTCACAGTTACAAACTGAACGAGGTACAAAAATACTTGAGCCTGACCGGACACTTTTACTCCCCCGCACCCCTGACCATGGGTCTGCGACGATTTACATCCCTCAAGCCCGAATGGCAGAGGCTTTTCATCACAACAGCGGTGGAGGTGGCCGCCTACGAACGGAAGATCATTCGGGATAACGAGCAAAGGCAGATCCGTGATTTGAAGGCCTGGGGGATGGATGTGAGGACCGTTGATAAGATTATTTTCGTAACGGCAATGGAACCGGTATACGCCAAGTTCATCAAACAGTACCCGGATTGGGAACCGATTATCGAAAGGATCGGGAAGACGAAGTAAGCTGAACGGGAGGGACACGGGCCTCTCCCTCAACTGGTATTTCTGAAGGCATCATGGAACGAGCAAGCGATACAATCAATCGATGTACCG
>JAUWDQ010000231.1 GCA_030608745.1 Pseudomonadota bacterium
ACCGGCCGACTCAATCGGATCACCGACCGTGACTGCGACAATCTGACCCTCTCCGTGGAGAGCGGAGTGACCTTGAGCGAGGTCCAACGAGATTTGGAGGGAAGGGGATACTTCCTTCCCCTGGATCCCCCTTTCACGGACAAGGCCACCTTGGGTGGCATCGTAGCTACCAATTCCAGTGGGCCCAAACGGCTGCTCTACGGCACGGCCAGGGATGCGATCACCGGAATCAGGGCGGTTTATCCCAATGGGGATATTGTGGTCTCAGGCGGGAAGACCGCCAAGAACGTCTCCGGCTATGATATGGTGAAACTCCTGATCGGGTCCTATGGAACCCTGGGCATCATCTGTGAGATTACCTTTAACCTTCTCCCTCTCCCTGAAAAGAAAGGGACCTTATTGATCCCTTTCTCGCGTGTTGATGAAGCATATAGCTTTGTCCACGAGATCGTAAACTCCCAATTAATTCCGGCATCCATTGAGCTCCTCAATGCCACGGCCGCCAATAAGATGACCCATGAGATCCCTTCTCGCAAGGGAAAGTACCTCGTCGCCATCGGATTGGAGGGGGTTACTGAATCAGTTGAGAGACAGATCTCTGAGATGGGCGAGAGGGGACGAAAACATGGGGGCCTTGATGTTATATCCCTGAATGCAGAGCGGCATGACGGTTTCTGGATTGCAATTCGGGATTTCCCCCTCGAACTCGCTGGAGACTACCCGAACCTCATTTCCCTGAAATCCAACGTTTTGATCTCCAAGAGTGCGGACCTGCTGGGGTGTTATGAAAAGATCGCCCAGGGTTTGGGGTTGGATTGCGCTTTCACCAACCATTGTGGAAACGGTATTCTGTACTCCCATGTCTTGGTAGGAGGGAATTTGGGTTCAGAGATTGATTCCGTAGTCGCACTTATCACGCAGTTCACTTCTGAGGCGTCCCAATACGAAGGCAACCTCGCGGTGGAATCGTCTCCCCTTTCAATCAAGGAAAGGGTGGACATTTGGGGAAAACCCCGAAACGATTATCGGATCATGCGCCGCCTCAAGGAACAGATTGACCCCGCTGGTACCCTGAATCCGGGGCGGTTTATAGGAGGAATCTAGTCATGAAGCGAGAGGAGCTCAAGGAGCAGTTCTACGACGAGATTGCCAAGTGCAATCGGTGTGGCTTCTGCCTGCCGGTCTGCCCCGTCTACGCCGTCAAAGGAACGGAATGGGCCACCCCCCGCGGAAGAAACGCCATTATCAGGGCAGTCATTGAGGGAAAGATCGATTGGACGCCTGAGATGGAGGGGTCACTCTTTCGATGCACGGGATGCAGGGCATGTACCCAAGCGTGTCTCCCCTCCGTGGAGACAAATGAGGGGATCCTCGCGGGAAGGATGTGCTTAGTGGATAGAAGTCAATACCCTAAAGTGATGGATCGAGTGGCGGAGGCACTGGAAAATGACTTCAACATCTCCGGCGATCCCAACGAAGAACGCAGCTCATGGACGGAATTTATGAGGGACGTACCGGAGCACGCGTACCAAAAGGAGACGGCGCAGGTGATCTACTTCGTGGGGTGCGTGGCCGCCTTCTTCCCCTTGGTCCAAAAAATCCCCCAAGCCTTCGTCCAGGTATTGGACAAGGCGGAGGTGGACTTCACCACCCTGGGAGGGGAGGAATGGTGCTGCGGGTTCCCCCTCATCCAGGCAGGGATGGCGGAAAAGATGGAAAAATTGGTGGAACACAATCAGGAGAAGATCCGAGAGGTTGGTGCGGAAACCGTGGTCTTTGCCTGTCCCTCATGTTACCATACGTGGAAGGAAAGATACAAAACTGATGCGGAACTGCTCCATGCAACCCAGTTCATGGAGCGGTTGATCGATCAGGAAAAGATCACCTTCAACAATGGTTTCCATAAGACGGTAACCTACCATGACCCCTGTGATCTTGGCAGAAATAGCGGCATTTATGAGGCGCCGAGGGATGTACTGAAACGGATTCCCGGTCTGAAGCTGGTGGAGCTGGAAAGTAATCGCGAGCTAGCCATCTGCTGTGGTGGGGGAGGCGACCTGGAGATGATTGATCCGGAGCTGTCCGCCGCCATCGCTCAGAGGAAGATCGAGGAGATCCAGAGGACGGGGGCCGAAGTGGTGGTCACGTCCTGTCAACAGTGCGTTAGGACCATCGCAGGAACTGCAAGAAAGCGGAAAATCAATCTCAAGGTTATGGATATTACGGAATTGGTTTTGGAAGCAATGGGATCCTGAGGTCTTTCTCAATCTTGAATTTTCATGATAACTTGAGGAGGAACGAGGTTATGTTTGAGAGGATTTTAGTCCCCTTGGATGGCTCGGAAGTTGCCGAGACCATCCTTCCCTATGTGGAAGATTTGGAAACGGCCGAACCCCTCATCCCTCACACCCTTTGCATCGTACGGGGATTCCCCTCATCTCAAGACAGGAAGGAATCCCATCCCACACTCAAGCTATTCCCTACCAAATCTTGATAATGTTTTCCTTCCAAGAAGAGAAGTATTGGTCGAGGTCACCTTGCCTCTACAAAATCAGAATTGCCGTGGTGAACCTCAATCTATGGCTATCCGCTTACCGGCAAAGTATGGAGACAAGGCCCAAGAAGTAAAATTTCAAGGGGAAGAAAGCCCAACATCTTTCCAAAAGCCTTGCATATCTCCGAAGGTACGGGGGTAAACAGTGGTTGAGGAAAAGCAGAGTTTCTGGCTGTGTTAGCGGTGTTAGACCAGACGAGCGATCCATCTCGATGGAGCATGGCCTGATGCCGCTGATGATATACATGTGGGTGAGAGCGCCATCACCTGTGTTTTTTTGCGAACCAAGGTGATAGTATAGAGTCAGCCGGAGGACGGCCACCCCTCTTCATCTAGTGGCCATAAACAAGCCTGGGTAAAAAGAGAATAATCTCGGGAAAGAGAACAACGAGGGTAAGCCCAATCGCCTGAATGATTAAAAAAGGCACGGCAGCGCGGAATATGGTCCCCATGGTGATATGCGGCGGCGCCACGCTTTTCAGGTAAAAAAGGGCGTATCCGAAAGGCGGGCTGAGGAAGGACATTTGCATGTTCACCATGTAGACCACACCGAACCACAGGGACACATCCACAGGATTTACCCCCGGCAGGCCGAATACGCCATCCCAAGGGAGTGATCTCATTATAGGGGCGAAAATCGGAACCGCCAATAGTAAAATACCCACCCAGTCCAGGAACATGCCGAGTATGATCAGGAGGACCATCATTATCAACAAAATACCGTAAGGTCCGAAGCCGGTGCCCAACAGCGAGGCGGTGACAAATTCCGCGCCGCCGTTTAGGATGTAAAAACCGACGAAGACGCTGGCCCCGAACATGATCCAGAGCACCATGGTGGAAGCCTTGAGGGTGGTAATGGCGGCGAAATGGATAGTTTTCCACGTCAGCCGGCGGGCAAAGGCAGCTACCACCAGCGCCCCAAAGGTACCGATGCCCGCGGCCTCAACCGGTGTGGCGATGCCGCTAAAAATTACCCCCAGAACCAGGACAACAAGAATAATCGGCGCGATAATCCCGCGGAGCAGGCGGATTTTTTCCCTGATGCCCACCCGCTCATCAGGCGGCACGGCCGGCCCGAAACCCGGACTTATATAGCTGCGGGCAGTGACGTAAATGATGTACATTCCTGAAAGCAAAAAACCCGGGAAAAAGGCGCCGATAAACAACTCCCCCACCGATTGCTGGGCGACCACCGCGAAAATGATGGCCAGGATCGAAGGCGGGATCAGGATACCCAGGGTGCCGCCTGCCAGGATTGACCCGCAGGCCATCTCGGGATTGTATTTTCTCTTGAGCATGGCCGGCAGGGCGACGATGCCCATGGTTACTTCGCAGGCGCCGATCACCCCCACCATGGCGGCCAGAATCGTCGAAGCGATAATGGTGGCGGTGGCCAGCCCTCCCCTCAGGCCGCCGAGAACTTTGTAGACTACATCGAACAGCTTCTCGATCATCCCTGCCGCCGCCAGTACGGAGGCCATGAAGATAAACAGGGGGACGGCCGAGATTTGATAGTCGCACATGAAGGGAAAGATGCGCGAGGGCAGCATGTTGATCATTTCCAGGCTGCCGAAGACATAAAGAAATACCACTGCCAGCCCGCCGGTTACAAAGGCCAGCGGCATA
>JAUWDQ010000007.1 GCA_030608745.1 Pseudomonadota bacterium
GGGATATAGAAGCTGCTTGAAAACAGTAACATCAAACAAAGAAAATATTTAACAGGGTAAATCACTGCAGCGTACTTCTATGTACGCCTCATTCCTCAGGATTTGCGCGCCTTGCATCTGGATCTTTTTTCTTTGCCGTCTGATTCCGACTTTTTACAATGACGTCAAACTTGTGTGTCAGGGAAAGGCTGGGTTTTAGCAATAGTCCCATAACCGATATAATTACGGACAGGCTTGCGAGAAAACACGCCCCTATCAGAAAACTTCCAGTCAAATCCTTCATGGCTCCGATGATGAACGGGCCTGCAAATCCACCTATCTCTGCTACACAGAAAAACATACCCCCCGCGGATCCCATGTATCTCGAGGATACTTCAGGAAGTTCCATCAGTATGAGCACCAATAGGGGAATAATGGGACAAAAGGATACACCGTAGAGGACCAACCCAGTAATGAGGAGGCTATCCGATGTCGTCGCTACTATCAATACAGCTATTGCGGTCGCTAAAGCCATGAGGGCTACGATGCCTCCCCTTAAACGTGGTGCTACCAAACGGGGAACAACCAAGATCGTTGGAATAGCAACCAAGAGTGGAATGGAAGCCGTGAAGCCTGCTATCTTCGGGGACAAACCGCCAGTTTCCAGAATCTTGGGAAGCCAGTCGTTGAAGCCGTGAGAAATGGCGAAGGATAAGAAACCCATTATTAGGATGAGCTGGACGTTTCGTATGCCGATAAGGCCAGTGAATACCTTGGCGATGCTAGTGCCTTCTGTTGCCTCGGCCGACCTGACATCCCTGGCCAGGAACCACCAAAAAAACGCAGCAAGAAAGGCCGGCAAGCTATAGCAAACAAAGGTAAGCCGCCAGCTATACCCGGTGAGGGGCATAACGACGCTGTTTGCCGTGGAGTAGACGGTTAACCCCCCTATCCAAACTGCCGTGGTATAGATACCGACTGCCATCCCGCGCCCCTTTCCCCTGAACCACACGGAAATCGTTTTGGGACACCCAACGGATATCATAGGACCGCCTAAACCCAAAAGGGCTACGCAGAGGATCATACTCGCAAATCCGTTGGCAAAGTAACGGAGAAATTCTGAAAGGCCGATGATTGCAACGCCAACGAAAAGTGATTTACGTATACCCCACCTATCCATGACAGCACCACTCACTGCGGCAACCAGTATATAGGTCAGCGGCCACGCTGCAAAAATAATTCCCATCTGAGAATAAGAGATATTGAGGTCTTCGAGGATCGGAGTGACAAGAGGAGCTGTTGAGCGTATGACGACCCCAAAAACCCAGTACAAAATCGATACCAGGACCAGCATAACCCATCGATACCGCGTCCGATAGGGTTCTATCGCCTCTTTATCAAGCCAAGGTGACTCCACGTACAGATTGCCTCCAAAAGGAAAAGTGGGGGTCAGGTATTGATATTATAGAAATTAGAGAACATAGAAAGAGACCGGGAAATTTAGAGACTATGAGACCAGGGTTAGAGACTGAGAGATGACGAGATGAGAACGTTCTTTGGTTTATCTCGTCCATCTGGTTTGTTTCGTTTATTTGGTTCATTTGGCTTGGATGGTTTAGATCGTTTTGATCGTTACTTGAGTTTTTTCGGTACTCCCCTTCCCTGTTGGAAAACCCGCAAATCGACCTGCGTCCTTACCCTAATTTACTCTTTTCCTCGGCCTTTCCTAAATTGATCTTTTCCCGTGATCACGGTAGGGGAGACGTCCTCTTTTCGGCGGAGCCCAAGTTGCATGAGATGACTTCAGATGTCCCTCCATACAGTAACCTCCCTACCTAAATGGTCGGGTTACTGTAATATAGGGTATCGGGACATCCGTGAAATTTCAACAGTAGAACCAAACCTTTTCAACAATGAAGTAGGGGCAGATCTTCATTGAACCTTTCAGGCAAACTAGGATTTCCAGGATATTGGAGATGGCTATTTTCTTAATTTAGGAAGGCCATACGCCCCTTGGCGAGGTACCAAAGAATTTTGGACCTATGAGTAATGTGGCTGATTATCTGAGGTTACCGTAAAGTTTAGGGGTTGGATTTTTTGGGTAGGGTAACGACGTTCTTATGAACCCATTCTTGCGGTTTACCTTTTGCTACTTTCAGCTTATACCAGCTGTCCTTACGGGAAATATACTCGAGCCTTTCACCCTTGGTTGCCTTTCGAATGATAGAGTATTTGGTTCCTGGTCCTCTCCTTATGTTGCACGTGGTTTTTGCGTGCACGAACTGAGATGGTTTCTCTGAAATGCTCCGCCTCACACGAGTAGTAGAAGATTCGGTTACAGCCTTCGGCTTGTCCGACAAATCCTCGCCACACGATACCAACAAAACGAGGGCCAATAGGCTTCCCACCACAAATTTTTTCATTTCCTACTCCCTTCAACCCCGCCCCCCCACGCAAGGGGAAGTTCCACCGCACCTTCATAGATGGTTCTTGCTTGTCAGAGATCGATCTTCCGCAAGTTACGAATTTGAAGGTAAAACCTTATTTTAATTGATTACTACAAATCTCGTGCCAATGTCAAAGATTAGCTGAGATGGTTTTTAAGGTGGGATTACTGAGACCGAATTTCGACATAAGGGGGAACGTTTGTTTGCGGAAAAGGAAAAATCTACATCTTCTCGGCTCTTATACGTCTGAGTTCGGCCAGGACCATGCCAATCACCATGAGTATGCCCCCGGCCAGAGCAACTCCTGAAAGCTTTTCCCCTCCATAGAATCGCGCAGTGATCGCGCAGAAGACAGACTCCATTAACAGAATCAGGGCGGCCCTGGGCGGCGGGGTAAATCGCTGGGCCCTCGTCTGGGCCACAAACGCAAAAACCGTGGCCAAAAGTCCCGTAAAGATCACGCTCTTCCAGACAGAAAGAGGGATACCGGATGGAATAGACGATAGAGAAAAAATCGCAAATGGCAAGCTGAAAAGGGCCACTACCCCTATCTGCACGGTGGCCAGGAGATAAACGTCCATGATGGGGGCATATTTCCCAGTACAAAGGATGTGCAGGGCATAACAAATGGCACAGGCCAGGACCAAAACGTCACCTCGGTTGAATCCATCCCTATACGCACCAGTCAGGAGGAGAAGGCCGACCGTGGCAATAAAAATCCCAAGGAGCGTGAGACGCTTGGGGATCTGCTTGAAAAGGACGATGGAGAAGATCGGGACAAAGATGACATTGAGCCCGGTGATGAAACCCGCATTGGAGGCTGAAGTGTAGGCAAGGCCCGTGGTTTGAAAGGCATAGGCCAAAAACAAAAAAACCCCCAAAACAGTGCCAGAGATGACTATGAATTTATCGAGCCTGAGAAGTTTCTTGGCAAAGATCAGAATCATAAAGACAAACGACAGCGTAAACCGCAAAAAGAGAAAAGGATAGACTCCCACTTCGGCGATAGCCTGCTTAACCATGATGAACGTGAATCCCCAAACAAAAGCCACCAGCAGCAATACAAAGTCAGCAGTTATCGAGGCATCTTTTTTAAATCCCATGTATTTCCTCCAGTGCCTTGGACAAAATACCAGCCAGATGTGTGTTTCGTCAAGATTCCGAATCCCGTCAACAACCAGCGAGGGGGCCAAAGGCTGGAGGCAGGTAATGACATCACAGAAATTACTATGCGTTCTCGGCCGGCTAATCATAAGCATAGGGGGGGAATTTCAACATTTAAAGATTGAGTTGAATTAATTCCATAAGGTTGAATTGGTTAATTGGTTGGGGAAAACTTAGACCTTCACCATCGAGCACCGAGGTGGGGCCTATGGGGCTTTGAAGACTGGCCGCCCACCCAGACACATCGACGGATTCCGCCTTGTCTTTTCTCATTGGTTTTGATAGTAATAATACCATTGAGACTATTCGAGAATAATGCACAAATCCTATGAGTGAGCCTTTTACAAATCACATGGGAAATAGTATGAAGGGCCGAACTATCCTCGAGCCCGGCATGACGAAACGGGAATTCCTGAAGTTTTGCGGGGTGAGTTTCTGCGCCCTTTCTGCCGCCCAACTCTTTGGTCCTCCGAAGCCCGTTCGGGCACAAATGCCCCAGAAAGGCCTCATCAAGACAAAGCTCTCCCCCTACTTTACTTCCCTGGGTGGAGGGGATATTCAGTGTGAACTGTGCCCCAAACAATGTCGTGTCCGTAGGGGGGAAAGAGGCGCTTGTCGAGTCCGTGAGAATCGGGATGGGAAATGCTACAGCCTGGTCTACGCGAATCCATGTGCCTTCCATCCGGATCCCATCGAGAAGAACCCCTTTTTCCATGTACTTCCCGGAACCTGGTCCCTTTCGCTGGCAACGGCGGGGTGCAATTTCACGTGCAAGTTCTGCCAGACGTGGGAAATTTCCCAGGCCTCCCCTGAGGACGTGTTCAGCTACGAGATCCTACCTGAGCTTGTGGTGAAAAGGGCCAAACAGATGAGGACCCGTTCCGTCTCTTACACCTATGTGGAACCAATAATCTTTTATGAATACATGGTAGAGGTTGGTTTCCTTGCAAAGAAGGCGGGCCTTCTGAGCCTCATCCACTCCAATGGCTTCATCAATCCGGATCCACTCAGAAACCTGTCCAAAGTAATAGACGGGGCCAATATCGATCTGAAGGCGTTTACGGATGAGTTCTATCGAGAATTGTGCGGCGGAGAACTGAACCCGGTGCTCGAAACCCTGAAGACGTTGAGGCAGGAGAAGATCCACATGGAGATCACAAACCTCATCATTCCCACAAAGAATGAGGACATGTCGCTGGTAAGGGAGATGTGTCTCTGGATAAAAAAAGAACTGGGCACAGATACCCCACTCCACTTTTCCCGCTTCTACCCCTTGTACAAGCTCAAGAATCTCCCCCCAACGCCGGTTTCGACGCTGGAAGAAGCCCGGGCAGTGGCCCTGTCAGCTGGCCTTGAGTACGTCTATATCGGGAACGTGCCGGGCCATGAGGGAGAGAATACCTTCTGCCCCCAGTGCAAGAAAATGATCATCCAGCGAACGGGATACATGGTTGGAGAGGTGCACCTGAAGGGAGGGAAGTGCGAGTACTGCGGAAAGCCGATACCTGGTATTTGGGCTTGAGCGCTTAAGCGCTACTTTTGGTGCTGCAGTTTGAATGATGGAGTTACGCTCATGGATAAGGGTGTTCGCCATAAAATCAGGAAACTCCCCTTCAAGAACCTTGACAAGATGACAAGGGAGAAACTTTTTAGAGAAGAGGGGTAGCCTTGTGAGGAATCTAGCTTGACCGGCGGTGGCGGTAGAATTCATAGACCGCCACGGACTTAGGGTCAAGGTTGGTCAAGCTGGATTGTTTAGCCCACTCTATTGCTTCCAGGAATTCATTCACGGTGATCCCGCGGGAGATTTTCGGATATTCATAGGCTTTATATTCCACCCGGTATTGGGGCATGATGTTCACGTAGGTGGATTTGGGAAGATTCTGGGCCACCCATTTGACGAATTTCTCGGTCCCGGCCACCCGGTTGGGCATGACCAGGTGTCGAATCATCAGCCCGCGAAGGGCAATTTCATTGCTATCAGTCTTAAGTACCCCCACCTGCCGGTTCATTTCGATGATCGCTTTGGCCGTCACCTCGGGATAGTCCGAAGCCCCTGATGAATATTTCGCCGCCTGATCACCATCCATAAATTTCATATCCGGCATATAGATATCCACAATGCCATCCAAGAGCTTCACGATCTCCAAGCGCTCGTAGCCGCTGGTATTGTACACCAGGGGAAGGCGGAGTCCTTTTTTCAAGGCAATCCGCGTTGCATTGAGGATGTTGGGCATGACGTGGGTGGGTGTGACCAGGTTGATATTATGGCAGCCGGTCTCCTGGAGGTAGAGCATCATGCCCGCCAGGTCTTCATCCTCAATTTCCTTTCCCTTTCCCTCGTGGGCGATGGGCCAGTTCTGGCAGAAGATACAGCGGAGATTGCAGTTGGAAAAGAAGATGGTACCAGACCCATAGTTTCCCACCAATGATACCTCCTCGCCAAAATGTGGGTGAGCGCCGAAAACTACGGGTTTCAACGGAGCCCGGCAGAACCCTTTTTCGCCCTTTTGTCGATTTACCCCGCACTGCCGGGGACAGAGGTGGCAATCTTCAAAGATGCTGTAAGCTTCCTCGATCTTCCGGGCAAATTTCCCCTCTTCCTCGAGCTTCGCATAGGCTGGACGCCATGCCTCTTCCTTTTTGGTTGCATAAAGGGGGGCGGGATAAAAGAGCAGCGTGCCCCCCAGGAGGAGAGTACGTTTGATAAAATCCCTACGCGTAGTTTCCATACCTTACCCTCCCTGAGATCAAGGGCCTAGGGCCTTTCCTTCATGAATCAAACAGCATATTAGCATACTGTGATTACTCTGTAAATATATTTTCTACGGGAAGGTTCTTTGGTTTGTTTGGTTTGTTTGGTTTTTTTGGTACTGCCCTTCCCTATCGAATTCCCCTAGACCAACCTGCGCCATTCCTCAGATTAATTGAAATGCTAATAAAAGGAGCACATAATGCCCTGATCCCCATCAGATCTCAATCAAATTTGGTACGTATAGCAACTTGAAATTGAGGATCAAGATTACACGGATGCAATGGGTATTATGGATGGCAAAGTTAGAGATGTTTAGACAAGCACGTAAAAGTCTATCGATTCACCAAAAATGGTGATACAATCATTCGCAAGGATTTCATTTCTTAAAACCAATGATGACGATGGCTGCAAAACCCAGCTACCGACGGAGGAAATAGCTTATGGATTCGAACCTCAAAGAAAAATTTATCAGGCTCTGGAAAAAGTACCTCGATGGGGCAGAGCTACCCATGGTCTTTTACTACACCCAAGAGGCAGAATCCGCCCACATGGTGAAACCTCCAAAAGGGCACAAGTGTGTAATCGCTGATTTGTCCACGGTGCGAAACGGTAAGTCTCTCTGTTTTAATGCCGATTCTATCGGCTGCGCCGGTGGAAGAAGGTATTTCGGGTTTTCCCACGAGATTATGCCAGAATTCGAATACTTCCTTTCCTGCGGAATACCCGGGAAGCTCGAGGGAGAACGCTACAAAAAATCTCCAGAACTTGTCAAAGAGGCGATGAAGGAGATGCCTGGGTTCAGGGCACCCGCCAGGTACATCGTCTTCAAACCGTGGGATATGCTCGCCGAGCGGGAAGAGCCAGACGTGGTTGTCCTCTTTGCACGGCCTGATGTTTTATCCGGCCTCTTTACTCTCGCAAACTTTGATGAGGCAGACCCAAACGCAGTTTTCGCACCATTTGCTGCTGGGTGCGGCTCCATTGTTCAGTATCCCTACCTCGAAAAGGGATCTCAGCGCCCTAGGGGTGTTCTCGGAATGTTTGATGTTTCGGCACGCCCGTGGGTTCCAGAGGATCTCCTCACCTTTTCCATCCCCATGAATAAGTTCGTCCGGATGGTTGAGAACATGGAAGAAAGCTTTCTCATCACGCCGTCTTGGGCCAAGGTGGGTAAACGGATCAATCAAGCGGAAAAAGGGAGTCAATCTCAATCTTAGGCTGTATAAGGACTCTCTCAGAGAAGGTCGACCAGAGAGCACTGCCCCACTTTCTATTGCAGCCCTCACAAGCTTCTCAAGATCAGAAGGTATCTTATCTGCGTCACAGTTCAAGATAATAGCTACAGCGACTGGAGAAAAATCGTTCCCCCTGATATACCTACCTTCCTCTGGAGGATACTCCGGATGCGGACTCACTTTTAACATCTTTGGTCTCTATGTCGAAAGAGTGAAATACCTACCCTTTAGCCCGCGACTTCTATTTGAACGAGACAACTATTGCAGGCAAAGGCGCCGCCCGGGGACATTTCATCTCTGGTGAGAACATTGACGCAGCCTCCTCGGTCCAGTCCTTGGGGGTCCGGGTAAAACCAAGCGCCCGCGTCCAAGCTGGCCACTCCAGGCATGATGTGGTCTGTAACTTTAGCAGCCGCGAGCAGCTGGCCTCGATCGTTGAACACTCTGACCTTATCACCGGTGTTGATGCCCCGAGACTCGGCGTCAGCGGGGTTGAGCCAGATCGCGTCATCGGCCAACGACTGTAGACGGGGGATGTTGTAGAAAAGGGAATTGACTCTGGCTTTCGAATGGGGACTTACGAGCTGAATGGGGTACTTGCCCGCAAGGGGGTCCTTCGGGCCCTCCCATGGTTCATTATACTTGGGGATGGCTGGAATCAAGGGGTTATTCATCTCGGCCAGCTTCTGGCTGTAGATCTCGATCTTTCCCGAGGGGGTCGGGAAGGGGTGGTGGTCCGGGTCCTCAATCTGTTCCCTGAAGGCCACCCAGGGCTGATCGAGTTCTATTTCGTGAAAGCCTTTGCCTTTGAAGGCCTCGTATTCCGGAAGGTCAGGGGTGGCATCTACGAATTCCCTGAGCCATTCCCCGTCGGACTTATCATTGTAATCGGGTATGCCAAGGCGTAAGGCCAGCTCGGTAAAGATGGCCAAATCGGACCTGGTTCCGGGTAGAGGCTCTACGGCCTTGTCCATGTGGATGAAGTACGGTCCGCCGGTCCAGGGTTGGCCTATGTCTTGGCTCTCAAAGAAATGGGTAACGGGGAGAATAATGTCGGCGTACCGGGCCGTGGGCGTGAGAAAGAGCTCGTGGGCTACTATGAATTCGGGCATCTTCAGGGCCTTCACCCCTTTGTTGGTATTCAAGAACTGGTTTAAAAGGTTGCAGCCGACGATGTAGAGCAGCTTGACGTCACTGGGATAACCTCCGGATTTTCCCCGGATGAGGGCATCGTAAACTTTGGTTACGTGAACAATAGGATTGGGGCTCTCCGGTACCGGAAAAGATTTCCCCAGAATTCCCAACGGCATTCGACCAGTTCCCCCGGCAACGTGGCCACCTTTTATGCCAATATTGCCGGTCATCGCCGCAAGAGTGATGGCTGCCCGGTGGTATTGCTCCCCGAAAGCGGTTCGCCCGGGGGCCCAGCTCCCCCAAAGGGCTGCCGGCTTAAGGGTTGCGTAGTCCCGGGCTAGCTGGATGGTTATATGGGCAGGCACCCCGGTTATGTCCTCGGCCCAAGGGGGTGTCTTGGGCAGATTATCCTCTTTACCCATCACGTAATCCCTAAATTTTTCGAAGCCCATGGTATACGTCTCTATGGAATGACGATCGTAAAGATCTTCGGCGATCATAACGTAGGCCATCGCAATAAGCAGGGCTGTGTCCGTGCCTGGCCTGATCGCGACCCATTGTTCTGCCAGGGCCTTGGCCGAAGGGCTGTACCGGGGATCGACACAGATGATCTTTGCCCCAGCTTTCTTGGCCAATGTCAGGTAGGAAACGGTGTCAGGGCCAAACCGGGTGACCAGCGGGTTCCAACCCCACATTATGATCAATCGGGAATGGAGCAAGTTGTCACGGCTGTTTCCGGTAAAGGTCGTCCCAAAGGCCGCGAGGGAAGCGAGATGGGCAGCTTCCAAGGAGGTGTTACCCCAGTAGGTGGTACATCCTCCTAACAGTGAGAAGAAGCGTCGTGGAGGATTGAGCGTCCCGTGCAGAGGGCTCTCGCACCCGTAGTGGTTCATCAGGAAAATGGAATAAGCACCATACTGTTCCTTAATTCTCCTAAGCTCCCGGGAAATGGTTTCCAGAGCCGCTTCCCACGAGACGGGCTCAAACTTGCCGCTGCCTCGCTCCCCGACCCTTTTCAAAGGCTGGGTGAGGCGGTCAGGAGCGTGCACGACCTCTTTCTGGGCAAGCCCCCGGGAGCAGGCCTTCAGGCCCGGGCCGCGCCGGTTATCCGTGCGGATTCGGTTGATCCTTCCCTCCGAAACGTGAACCCGCAGGACACAGCGGCCCCCACAGTCGTAAGAGCAACAGGTGGTAACCACCCGTTCTTGCCGGTCTGAATGGTTTTCTATAGTCATGTGCTGCGTGCTAATCTCTTAATTCCCATGGCTACCCGAACACCTCCTGTCACAAGGATAGAAAACCCTTTGAAAAAATTAAAAAGTGAAGCGAAAAGAAAGGTTTGGCTTTGCCGGGTGAACGGATACCTGAAGCCTGGTTATCACATAAGGCTTCGCCAGTCAAATTGAAATTCTTATTGACCTTTTAGGAACTTCTTGCGACAGGGTGTTGGGATGTCTGCTAATAGCTGAAATCAACACAATTTGGCATCGATAAAAACTGTTGAACGCATCCTGTGTTCGAAGGCAGGATATTGATTTTACTTGACTTTTACCCATTTTCTCCCTTTAATACTAAAATAAGGGGTTGAGTGATCTTTCCACATTTACTGGTTATCGATCCCATGAGAAGGGGGCTCTTTACTGACACGGCGAGCCCTGGCATCGAAGCATAATTTTTCCTGAATAATCAATAGAGGCTAAGGTGAAAAGACGAGTTTTGGTCTCCGGAGGGCTTTTGTTCCTTATCCTGCTCTTCACAGTGGTAGGGATCCTCCTTCTCGTTAAGAACGGTCACGAAAATAAGGCCCGGATTCAGGAGCCGATTCGGCGGGTTTCCGTAGAGGTACGTGAAGTCGTCCCTCGGAACTACACGCGGTGGGTGGAGGCCTATTCCACGGTCACCCCCTTTCGCAAAGGCACGGTAAGCGCCCAAGTGACCGGGCCCATTGTGATGCTTGCTCCGCACACAGAACCAGGGATGCCCGTCCGACAACGCCAGGAACTGGCGAAGATCAAAGATATACGCTACCGCCTCACCCTTCAAAAGGCCAAGGCAGCCCTCAAGAAACTCCAGGGCCTCTTGGCGATTGAGCGGAATGAGAACGAAAGGCGGACCGCCATCTATCGGATCGCAAAACAGAGATTGGCGTTGGCCCAGGCCGATTATGAGCGCAACCTTGAGCTTTTCGAAAAAGAAATCATCGCCAAGAAGACACTGGAAACCGCCGAAAACGAGATGGAGCTCCGACGATTGGAGTTTGAAAAAGCCCGCAGTGAGCTCCAAAGCCGCCAGGCCCGAATCCAAACCATAGAGGCGGACCTGACCGCTGCCAAGGTCGAAATTGATCGCCTCCGAGAGGATTTGGCAGATACGGTTGTTCGGGCTCCTTTCGATGGCGTTATCGGGGTCCGTTTTGCTGAAATCGGAGATCACGTGGCCCCAGGCCAGAAGCTCTTCACGGTGCTCGAAATCTCCTCGGTCAAAGTTGTGGCCCGCATCCCATCTGAGTTCATCGGTCGCACTGAGGCCGGTATCCCTGTGGAGGTGACTACCAGAGCGTATCCCAAAACCCTTTTCAACGGCACCGTGATCCACGTATACCCCGAAGCGGACCCCAAAAACCGGACGTTCGCTGTTGAAGTCAAAGTCGTCAACCTAGGGAAGCCCATGATTCTTCCCGGTATGTTTGCACGAGTGCGATTCCCCGTCATGACCCTGGATCAGGCTCTGTTGGTCTCCCGGGATGCGCTCATGGAAGACGATCGGGGCATCTATCTCTTCGTGGTGGATCATTCCACCAAGACAGCCCGAAGGAGAGATCTTGTTCTTGAGGACCTCGGTCCGGAAGAGGCCCTGGTGAGAGCGGGCATCAGTCCGGGTGAGACCGTCGTGGTACGGGGCCAAGAAAGGCTTCACAACGGGGCACCCATCGAGTGGGTTGCTTCCTCTTCAAGCTCTGTACCCAGGGATTCCTCAAACCCTACCGAATAAAACGAGGAGCTCGAAGCACGTATGGAAAACGCCTGTGCCTCAGGCCTTGCACCTCTTGCATTCCGGAATAGGTAACGAGTTTCATGGTACGCTACTTTGTGCGCAATTCGGTCTTCGTCAACCTTCTCATGATGGTGATCCTGGTGGCGGGGATTCTGATCTATCTTTCGATCACCCGGGAGATATTCCCGGAGTTCTCCCTCGATTCTATCGCCATCCGGACAGAGTACCCAGGAGCCTCCCCAGTGGAGATGGAGAAGCTCATAACCATCAAGATTGAGGACGAGATTACTGACATCGACGAGGTGGACAACATCTACTCCGAATCTCAGGAAGGACTCTCTCTTATTACCGTGGAACTGTCCGAGTATGCGGATTTGAATAGAGTCCTCAACGACATCTCTTCGGCCATCGATAATATCGAGGATCTGCCCGAGGACGCGGATGATCCGGTGGTCAGGGAAATAAAAAACGCCCTTCCGATAATCACGGTCTCCCTGTTTGGCGATCTGCCTGAGCTAACCATGAAGGAGATCGCTGAAGAAGTCCGGGACAATCTTCGCGAGATTTCTGGTGTAGCTTCCGTTTATCTCTCGGGTGCAAGGGACCGTGAGATTTGGGTCGAGGTAGATCCCAGGCGTCTGGAACAATACCAACTGGGTCTCCAGGACATTAAAAAAGCCCTGGAGGCCCGAAACCTCAACCTTCCGGGTGGAACCATCAAAACTGATCGGGGGGAGTTCCTCCTCCGGACGGTAGGCGAGATCCTGGAAGCCAGAGAGCTGGAAGCGGTCATTCTCCGGTCCGATCCCCAGGGGAATGTCCTCACGTTATCCCAGGTGGCCCGGGTGCGAGACCACTTCGAAGAGCCCGTGACACTTGGCCGTTTCAATGGCCGGCCCGCCATGAACCTTGCCGTAAGCAAAGAAAAACGAGGCGATGCCATTGCCATTTCCAGGAATGTCCGGCAGTTCGTCGCTCAATATGAAAAAGGTCTTCCACCCGGTGTTCATCTGGGTGTTTTTAACGACTTTTCCGTGTACATCAAGAATCGGCTCAACACACTCAAACGAAACGGTCTGGTCGGCTTTGCGATGGTCCTGATAATCCTCTGCATCTTTTTCAATTTCCGTGTTGCCGGGATGACCGCCCTCGGGATCCCGGTCTCTTTCGCCGGTGCCCTGCTCTTGATGCAGGCCTTTGGGATCTCATTGAATATGATCTCCATGTTCAGCCTGATCCTGGTATTGGGGATCGTAGTGGACGATGCCATCGTTGTCTCCGAAAACACGTATCGGTATATGGAACAGGGTATTCCGGCCCAGGAAGCTGCCGTTCTTGGTACACAACAGGTTTTG
The DNA here is from genome assembly GCA_030608745.1 of Pseudomonadota bacterium. GTDB lineage: Bacteria > Desulfobacterota > BSN033 > WVXP01. The sequence continues at coordinate 13,064 of JAUWDQ010000007.1, forward strand.
GCCCCGGTGGTGGCAACCGTGGTCACTACCATCGCGGCCTTCCTCCCCATGCTTCTGGTCACGGGAACCATGGGAAAATTCATGTCTGTCATCCCTAAAGTGGTCACCTTCGCCTTGCTGGCCTCCCTCATGGAGGCCTTAGTGATTCTTCCCTCCCACATGGCTGAATGGTCTCCCAAAAGGCATCCAAAAGGGGGAACCCACCGATCTGAGCGATGGTTCGACGCGCTTCGAGTGCACTATACACGCTTCCTGGTATTTTCTCTGCGATGGAAGTATGTGAGTCTGGGGGCCAGTCTGGGGGTCACGGCCATCATGGTGACCTTCGCGCTGACGCGAATTCCATTCACCCTCTTCCATGAATTCGAATCCACCCAATTCTTCATCAACGTGGAAACCCCCGTCACTTCTAAGATCGAGGATACACGCGATGTCATCGTCCGGATCGAGAAAATTCTCATGGAGACCCTCCCCCCTACGGAACTCAAATCCGTCGCGTCCAACGTGGGGTTGATCTTTTTAGACATCAACCGGGTCGTCCGAGGATCCAATGGGGGACAGATCATCGTGGAGTTGACGGAGGCCAACAAGCGGAATCGCTCAAGCCAGGAAATCATCAACGAGCTGCGTAAGCGTACTGAGGGGATTCCAGGGGCCAGCAAAATTCAATACTTCAAGCCTCAGGCTGGCCCAGGGGGCGCTGCCATCGAGATCCGTGTGGTGGGGGATGACTTCCCCGTCCTGCAGGAGATTGCGGAAAAGGTGAAAGGGGTCTTGGCCACCTATCCTGCCGCCAAGGATATCCGCGACGACTTCCTTCCCGGAAAAAAGGAACTCCGCATCGTGGCCCGACCCGAAGCAAAGAGCCTGGGGTTGGACGTAGCCTCCATTGCCAGACAGGTTCGAAGCAGTTTCTTTGGGGCCGAGTCTTCCAAGATCTTGAGATCCGATGAGGACATCCCCATTGTTGTGAAATACCCGGAGGGATTTCGGAATCGCCCCTCCAGCGTAGAGGATTTGGTGCTCACCACGCCCGGTGGCGAGAAAGTCTACTTCAGCGAAGTGGCTGAATTGACGGAGGCGCCGGGGAATACCAAGATCATCCGGTCAGACCAAAAGCGATCTATCACGGTTTTGGCAGATGTGGACGAAAAGGAAGGGAATACCCTGGAGATCACCAACGATGTACGAAAAGCTTTTGCGAATCTCCAGGCGCACTATCCAGGGTACAAACTGGAGTTCAAGGGCAAACGTCAGGAATTCGAGCAGTCCTTCCAAGACTTGCGGAAGAGTTTCCTGGTGGCCGTCCTGCTCATCTACCTGATTCTTGGGGCCTTGTTCAAGTCTTACATTCAACCCTTGGTGGTCATGCTGGCCATACCCTTTGCAGCCAATGGGGTTATTTTGGGCCACGCCGTCATGGGGCTGTCATTGGGCATCCTCTCCATGATGGGCATGGTGGCCTTGGCCGGAGTAGTGGTAAATGACTCCCTCCTTCTGGTCAGCTTTGTCAACGAACTAAGACGTGAAGGGAGGCCATTGTTCCAAGCCCTCGTACGTTCCGGTCAGCTCCGTCTGCGCCCTATCCTTCTGACCACCATCACCACGGCGGCGGGCCTGACACCCTTGGGCTTTTTCTCCTCTGGCCAGGCCAAATTCCTCTCCCCTATGGCCATCTCCATCATCTTCGGATTAACGGTCTCCACGGTCCTCACCCTCATCATTATCCCCTGCTCATACGCCATTGTAGAAGATTTGCGACAGGCCATCAGGAGTTTGGTAGGCCTCAAGAGGGACGCCTTCCTTTGAGGAGTTGATCTGGTTTATTTGGTTTATTTGGTTTGTTCGGTTGATTCGGTTATTCCGCTTATTCGGTTTGTTTAGTTAACCTTTGTTTCTTTTGTCTCTAATGTTGACGGCTTCGTAAAAAGTCCATCTGCTGCGTTACACTTCATCTTTCGTCATTGCGACGTACTGTAAGTACGCCTCACTCCTCAGGATTCGCGCGCCTTGCATCTGGATCTTTTTACTTTGCCGTCTGATTTAGATTTTTTACGAAATCATCAATGTTAGCTCCAGGGAACCAGGGCAAAACCTGTTCCGATCATCAATCCCCCAGCGTTAGCTGCGCCGGTTGGTTACACCCATATCGTCACGTCTCAGGGTGGCATAACGGTGTATGTGTCCGGGCAGATAGCCCTTGATGCGCAAGGCGAGATTGTGGGCAAGAACGATCTCCGCCGACAGACCGAGCAGGCGCATGAAAATCTTAAGGTTGCACTTGCTGCAGCAGGAGCCACACTTGCCGATGTCGTCAAGGTAAATTTCTATATGGTGAACTTCAAACCTCAAGATTTATCTGTTATCCGGGAAGTACGCAGTCAGTATTCCATGCAGGAACGCCCACCCGCCAGCACGTTAATTGGTGTCCAGGCCCTTGCCTTTGATGGACTGCTCATCGAAATTGAGGTCATAGCAGTAATAGAGTGAGCAGCTTAACCGTGCGGTGAACCGACACGCCCGCTTGGAAAGGCCTTTGTCGATTGTCAGGTCATTTTTCCCGCCAGGCGCCTGACTCTTTCGAGGCTTGCAGGCGGAGAATAGTTATCCGCCATCTACTGGTTCTCTTCGGCTTAGGGTCTCCTTCAAGAAAACCGCAGCCACGAGGGAGATTACGGCCCCTACCAAACAGATCAGGAACATATCTTGATATCCGGCCAAGGAGGATCCCCTTCCATCCAGGCCGCCCCTGGTCACGATGGCCCCGATGACAACTTGAAAGAGCGCCCCCCCAAAAAAGGGAAACAGGTTCACTATACCGACGGAGGTCCCGGCAATTCTCACGGGGAAGAGTTCCTTGGAGACCGCGGCGACCACGGGTCCTGTGGTCCCACCGGCGAGAAAAAGGCAGAAGAACAGGAGATAGAGCATGGGGAGGGTCAGCCCCTCCGTGAAGGAGTAGAAGAGGCCACAAACGGCGATCAAGAGCAGGTTACAACCGATCAAGACGGGCTTTCGGCCGATGCGATTGGCAATCCAGCTCTCGAAAGGACTGCCGACCATCAAGGCAACGGCGAACATGGATAACACACCTCCTGCCGCCGTTTTACTCAAACCGTACACCTGAATCAGGTACGGCCCGCCCCACAGTCCCCCCAGGGCAAAAGATATTCCAATGGAGAAGAAGGACCATACCGATATAGGCCAGAAACGTCCCGAACTCACCACCAGCTTTACCCCTCCCAACAGGCTTCTTCCCTCCTCCGGCTCCACCTCAGGGGCAACGCTGATGGGAGGCAAGCCCACGTCAGATGGGCGATTTCGAACAAAGGCATAAACCAGGAGGGCCATGATCAAGGTCACCAGTCCAACGAAAACGAGCGTCATTCGCCAGCCGATGAGGTTGCTGACCCATCCCAATGGCGCGCTGGAAAACAGGGCACCAACACCACCCATGACCATGAAGACCCCGCCCATGATGACGAACTGCTCAGGGTTGAACCACTCAGCGAGGAGCTTGAAATTGCATACGAACACGGTAGATACACCTAAACCAACCATGACACGCCCAAACGTGGCCATTGCTAGGTTGGGGGCCATACCCATGAGAACCGATCCGGAGGCGGCCAAAACGAAAAAGGCGGAAACCGTCTTGCGTGATCCCCAGGAGTCTGCCAGAAGTCCCGTGGGAAGCTGCATAATGGCATAGGGGTAGAAATAGGCAGATCCGAGGAGCCCCAGGAGGGTTCCGCTGGCCCCGAAGGCCTCCTGCATGTCCAGGGCAATGACGGCTGGGCAGAGCCGGTGGAAAAAAACCAGAACATAACTGAGGAAAATGAGGAGGCAGATGATATATCGGTACCCTATAGCTTCCCGCTTACTCAAGAATATCGTCAAGATCTGTCCCCGTCGGATTGAGCAGGCAGTTTAGGCCTCTTGAATCCCGGAGAATTTCGCAGCCCCCCGAGCCGCGGTCCATCACGTGTTCAACTTCCTTTGGTACACCGAACCTCCACGGTCTCGATGTACCGATATTCTATGTCAGCTTCGAAGGAGAGTCAACATAACCTTCAATTCCAACCAAAATTGGGGGCAGGTATTGATATCCTAAAAGATAAGGAACCACAAAAGCACAACCCATGGGGCCTGGAGGCCCGGGCATGGAAAAACTTTAACCTTCGTGATATTAATACGATATTCAGAGGAAAGAGAAAGGAGTAATCTATGGGTCTTTTCGCCAAGAGGGTTGGGCTTATCGATACTGAGAATGCTTTCAAAATAGGGCCTTTAATCCGGACTCTTGAGGAGCAGGGGAAAGAGGTGATCAAATGTAATCTGGGGGAACCGGACTTTCCTGTTCCAGAGTTTATTAAGGAGGAGGTCAAAAGGCAGCTTGATCGGGATAATACGCATTATTGTGATCCCCAGGGCATCCTTTCACTCCGGGTTGCCATTGCTCAGTATCTTACCGAAACACGGGGGATTCAGGCAACGGCTGATCGAGTCGTCGTGTTTCCCGGTGCTAAGCCTCCCATCGGTTTATGCCAACAAACCTATTGCAATCCGGGAGATGAGATCATCTATCCCAGCCCAGGCTTTCCCATCTATGAATCCTTTATCACCTATATGGGGGTTCAACCCGTTCCCTTGCATTTGAGCGAGGAGAGGAATTTTACTCTCTCAGGAATTGATATTGGACCCCTCATCACTAAAAAGACAAAGATGATCTTTCTTAACTTCCCCTCCAATCCCACGGGTGGTGTGGCTTCTCCGGAACAACTTCGAGACTTAGCTGATGTGATTCGAAGGCGATGTTCCGAGGATGTTCGTGTGTTTTCCGATGAAGTGTATGAGCATATCCTTTTCGATGGCAACGAGCACCACAGTATCATCTCCTCCCCAGGGATGGAGAATATCACTATCCTGGTCAGTGGAGCATCAAAAAGCTTTTCCTGGACTGGGGGCAGAATCGGTTGGGCTTTCTTTCCAACGGTGGAGGAAGCTGAGGTCTTCAAGAATCTCAATATCAACTATTTTTCCTGTATTCCTCCCTACAACCAGGAAGGAGCTCGCATCGCTCTTGAGTCACCACTGAGCGGGGATTCCATTCGTCAGATGGTTACCATTTTCCAGGAACGGAGGGACTTAGTCGTCAATGGACTGAATGTAATCAGGGGGATTCGTTGCCAAAAACCCAAGGGAGCATTCTACGCGTTTCCGAACATCGGCGAAGTTTGCGAGAATCTCGGAATTATGGATGCGTTCCGGAGCCTCCCTCCTAACCTGAGAGGGAAAACGAGCCCTTCTACCCTCTTCCAGATGTTCTTGCTGTTCGAATATCAGGTGGCAACCATGGATCGAAAATCTTTTGGCCGCATTGGAGCCGAGAACTTCCACTATTTGCGACTCTCCTTCGCCACGGACACGGAATCTCTGAGAGAGGGTTTGAAACGCATCTCTGAAGCCTCTGAGGACAGGGAGGGTTTTAGGCGTTTTTTCAACGGGGGAGAACATCTCTTTTAAAAGGAGCGCTGCTCTTCAACCCAGAGATGTGGTCAACAGGGCCTTCAGGACAAGATGAGGGTTCGTTGGGTTTATCTGGTTCATTTGGCTTATTCGGTTTGTTCGGTTTATTCGGTTTGGATGGCTTAGATCGTTTATCTGGTTTGTTTGGTTTATTTGGGTTATTTCGTCTGTTGGGTTAACTGGGTTACGAAATTCATCCATAGTCACATTTAAGGGGGAAAACGGGATGGCAGCGCTAACCCTCATCCCAGAGATCAACGGTCTTCTGATCTTTGGCCTCCTTCTCCTTAATAGGGGGCACCTTTGGGGCTGCTTCTTCGGCCCCTTTGTCCATCTTGCAGGTCCCGTCGAAAATCCCGCCTTCTTTGATCACCAGGGCAGGAGTATTAATATTTCCATTTAGCTCTCCAGTAGAATGGATCTCGATTTTATCCCTTGCATGGACGTTGCCAGTCACCTTTCCGTCGACGAGGAGGGTACCTACTTTGATTTTTGCATTGACGATCGCCATCTCACCGATGATGAGGATATCCCCGGAAAAAATCTCCCCATCGAACTTACCGTCGAGCCTTACCATGCCCTCGAAGCTCATCTTCCCCTCAAATGAAGTATTTTTGCCCAGAAAGGCCTCCAGATCACCCGATCTGATATCCCCTTTACCCATCATCTAAAGTCTCCTTTCCCCGATTTTTACCCTCTCCTTCCCATCGTTCGAGGGTCTAATCGGCAGCATATTTTTCCCTTTCGAATAGAAGAAATTGCCGTGCACCTCCAGGGACACCGACCAGTAGGCATGAATTATTTCAATACATTTTAACATAATTCTTTTTAAAGCGCTTTTTCCGCTTTTCTATGAGAGACTTTGCGTAAACGGAAACCCGATAAAGTAAGTGCCCTTGTTAATACATGTAATCCCTGGATTTTTTTAGCAAATTTTGGGCCAATCCTCGACTAAAGATTCGGGTTAAACACGGCCCTTGTTCTCGCCTTCTTCCCCAGGGGGGGGAAATTTTTTTTATTAAGGCGCACAAAAACCCTTGATCTTAGGGAAAATAACCTGTAATCTTATCCACTATAAAACAAAAAAGGAGGGAATAATATGACAAAGGCAGATCTTGTTGAAAGGATTTCCAGGGAGGCAGGCATCACCAAGAGGGCAGCGGAGAGGGCCCTGACATGTGTAACCAATTCGATTCAGGGCTGTGTCAAGAAAAAAGAAAGAATTGCATTGCCAGGCCTGGGGAGTTTCAGCACCGCAAAGCGCAAGGCCAGGACAGGTCGGAATCCCCGAACCGGCCAGACCATCAATATTCCGGCAAAGACCGTGCCCAAGTTCTCACCGGCAAAGGAACTCGTCGAGGCCGCTCGTTAGGTCGGACAAGAAGTGAATTCATTGAGATCTCTTTTTTCCAGGCTGAGTCACGCCTTTGCGGCCGGTTGTTTTGGAGGGTTCGTGAACAGTCTGGTGGTAGTATTTTGCGGCGATTACGGCCTGACCGCACGGTTTGGCGTGAAGCTGGCCCCTCAGCTCTCCCTTTCCTGGCTTTATCCACGGATCATTTGGGGGGGAATCTGGGGGGCTCTCTTTCTCCTTCCCCTGTCGTTGACATCGGTATTGAAAACGGGTCTCATACTGAGCCTGGGACCTTCACTGGTTCAACTCTTCTTTGTATTCCCGTACAAGGCGGGCAAGGGCATCATGGGAATGGATCTGGGGACCATGACTCCCCTTTTTGTATTGGTTTTCAATGCCTTCTGGGGAGTAAGTGCGGCCCTCTGGATGAAGATGGCCAGGAGCTGATGCTTGCCATTCAGGGCATCGTGACAACTAATGCGAAGCGGAACACCGTGAAGCTAACCCAAGTGGAACTTCCTAAGGAAAAGTCGCCTCAGATTATAATTCGGCCAGGAGAAAGGTGGAAAAACATTTCTGGTTTTGGCAGCGGCCAATCGGATTTATCGCGCCATCAATAAACCAGCCCTACAGAAATCGATCAAATTCTCCAGAAAATCACATTTTTCATAACCGAACATTCTGTCCCTTCACTTCAGTGCTTTGTGAGATAACTCTTTCTCGAACAAATTTACGCTCCTGGACAAAGGAACACTCTTATAAATCCTTGATGGCCGAGGGCCCCTCCTTAAGTTATTTCAGAACCGACGCCCCCTTCTTTCTTCTTTACTTTTTAACGATAACTTTACGGGAGGTGATGTGGATGAACAGGGCAAAATTCAAAGAGGGATTACAAATCAGACGAGAGGTACTCGGGAATGAGTATGTTGACAAAGCGATTTCTCAGATGGATGAGTTCTCTCGTCCATTGCAGGAATTAGTGACGGAATACTGTTGGGGTACTGTATGGGCTCGACCGGAGCTTCCCCGCAAGATTCGCAGCATAATAAACCTTGCCATGTTGACGGCCCTCAACCGACCCCACGAACTAAAGATCCATATACGGGGAGCTCTCAATAACGGTTGTACAAAGGAGGAAATTCGCGAGGTCCTGCTTCAGACGGCAATCTACTGTGGCGTTCCAGCTGCTGTTGATAGTTTCCGAGTCATGAAGGAGGTTTTTGCCCAACTCGAGGGGTAAGTCAATAGAACGTAAATGAAGTCTTATTTCATTGACAACGACAATGGTATGAATCTTAATCCTATGGCCGAGGAAGTGAGGTTGCCATGACAAAGAGACTGGGACTCATTGGCATTGGAAACATGGGCCTGCCCATGGGACTTCGTTTGATTGATCAGGGCTATGGGTTAACCGTCTTTGATATCCGAGAAGATGCGGTTCGTCCCCTTGTAGCGCGCGGTGCCCGAGCAGCCAATTCACCCGCGGATGTGGCTTCCGAAGTTCAGACTGTTTTAGTCAGCCTGCCGACCCCTGATGTTGTTCAGGAAGTA
>JAUWDQ010000264.1 GCA_030608745.1 Pseudomonadota bacterium
GGTTGATTGGACGATGGCCTCCACGCGTTCGGGGGGCATTTGACTGACCATTGCCGTATCGATGAGGCCAGGGGCCACGGCGTTTACCTGGATATTAAAGGGCCCCAATTCCCTGGCCAGGGACTTGGTGAAGGCGATGACCCCCCCCTTGGCAGCAGCGTAATTGACCTGGCCCGCAGTCCCGATAATCCCGCTGACCGATGCGATATTGATGATCTTCCCCCTCCGTTGGGGGATCATCTTTCGGAGGGCGGCTCGGCAACAGTAAAAGATGCTGCTCAAATTCGTCCTCATAACCTGCTCCCAATCTTCATTGGACATCAACATCAGGAGGTTATCCTTCATAATGCCCACGCTGTTGACGAGGATGTCGATCCGGCCGTAGCGGCTTGCAACATCCTCTATCATGGCGCTGACTTGCTGGAAATCGGTGACATCCGCTTGGTATGGAATGAGTGTGCCGGTAAACGACTCGGCCTCCTTGCAGAGTTCCTCTGCTCCTCGCTGGTCGGAGGCATAATTAGCGATCACAACGGCGCCCCTTTGGCAGAAGGCCAAACTGATGGCCCTCCCTATTCCCTTTGAGCCACCCGTCACTACGGCTATTCGGCCATCGAACTCCATGATATTACCCTCCCTCGGACAGCGGTTTCACCCGCGACCTCTTCATGCGGGAGACCAAATTCCAAAGGGGACCCCTGATGTGAAACCGGCGGATATGCTCCATCATGTTTCGAGAAATGTTAACCTCCAATCCCGGCACAATCCATGTCTTCCTCTCCAAGGCCTTCTGGGTGACCCAGGAGAGGATTCCATCCCCCAATCGGGGGGAGATGTAGAAATGGGGATACATGAGATTGGTATTGGGTCCGATAATCCCTTCCGAGAGGGATATCTTCTCCAATTCCGTCCCGGCATAGATCCGTATCCCCACCATGACAATGACAGCCGTCGGTTCAAGCTTGTCCATGAAAGAGGCGGTCTCTTCCAAGGTCTTTTCATCCTCCCCGGGCCCACCCAGAAGGAGGTAGTGGGCAAAAGGGATCCCGATCCTCCTGCATATTTCGGAGGCCCGGGAGATGTCCTCGGTGGAAAAGGATTTCCCAAGCCGCTTCAACATCTCGGGGGATCCCGAATCGGTACCGAACTCGATTCCCATACAGCCTGCCTCCTTCATGGCCGCTATCAACTCCTCATCCACGTAACCCGGGTTGACAAAGGCAGTCCATTCTATCCCGATTCCTTGGTCGGCCATAAACCGGCAGAGCCCGAGGGCATGGTCCCGTGGAAAGTTGAAGATATCATCCACGAAGTAGACGTAATCCACACCATGCTCTTCCTTCAATACCCGGAGCTCTTGGATGATGTCCCCCGGAGGTCTCATGCGAACCGAGGACCCTTCCAGCAGGGGATAGGTACAATAGATACAGCTAAAGGGGCATCCCCTCTTGGTCTGGATATTCCCCATTCCCCCATGGTGTAGGTATCGCCCATTGTCTAGGAGATCCCTATGAGGGAACCCGATGGATGCGACCCGATCAATGGCCGGAACCCTTTCCGGAAGGTCTTCCGCTGCGATCACCCCTGGAATCCCCTCCACCGGGATCCGCCTTTCCAGGCAGCGAACAAGGGAGAGGATGGGATTCTCTCCCTCCCCCACTACCCCAAAATCAACCTCCAGTGCCCTCAAGAGCTCCGTTGGAGCCAGGGAGAAGCCCGAGCCACCTATGACCAGCTGAGCCCCTGAATATTTCCTGCAGAGAACGACTACCTCTTCAACTTCTGAAAGGTAGGAGAGGGAAGTTGGGTACGTCAAATTGTCAAGGTTTCTCAGCGAAAGCCCAATAAGATCAGGCCTCCAACGCGATACCTGAGAGCTCATCTCCTCTTCCACATCGTCGCAGAAACAGAGGTCCAGGATCCTCAACTGGTGCCCTTCTTCCTTGAGCACAGAGGCGATATAGGCCAAGCCCAAGGGGAAGACCGGATAGGGCATCCTCTCCCTGTTTACTGATATCAAAAGTATCTTCATGATGGGGCCATGTCAAACTGGCGATCCCTGAGCCTGTTGACGATCTCCATTTGAGCCCCCCTCAGGACGAAATTGCTCATCAAGAAGAAGCGGAAATGGTTCCGAGGCCCCCGTAGAAGCCTCCCCAAGATGGACCGAGGGGAACAGCAATACTTCTGAGCCCATAGGTATCCCTGTTGGAGCTCCCTTGGGCTCATGAGCTTGGGCTTGAAGACCACATGACTCATATCGTAATGAGGCCACTGGTTATCGAAGATCCGCCCCTCTTTCTCAAGCCTTCTCCTCAGAGGGGTTCCGGGAAAGGGGGTGAGGACGGAGAAGGTCGGAAGCTCGATATGAGTCTCATGAACGAAATCAACAGTCCTCCTAAACACATCCTTGTCATCGTGGTCGAACCCAAAGATAAAGGCGCCCTGAATCCCTATCTCATGGTCTTGAATTCGTTTGATGAGGTTGGCCAGCTCTTTGGTATCCATAAAGGTCTTTCTCGCCCCATCAAGGTTCTCCTGATTAAGGGATTCGAATCCGATAAAAAGGGAGATGCAACCGCTTTCTCGGGCATTGGCCAACAGTTCCGGATTTCGGGCGATTTGAAGGGTACAAAATCCCATCCACTTGACCCCATATTTCTTGAAGACGCGGAAGAGCTCCGCGGCGAATTTCGGTTTTGCAATGACGTTATCGTCGGCGAGTAAGAGGTATTCCCCCCTTCTCCCGATGATTGAGGAGAGTTCGGAATCGATCTGGGAGACGGACCGAGTCCGATATCGCATCCCGTTGATGATGGGAACGGAGCAAAACTCGCACCGGTTGGGGCAACCCCTGGTTGTCTCAATGCTGCTAAAGAAACGGCTGTACTTGGAGCTCAACAGTTCCCTCCTCGGGAGGGGCATCTTTCTCAAATCGAAATACTTATCGCTCCGATAAAATGGCTTTAGGCAGCCCGCCTCGTAGTCGGCAAGGAGTTGGGGGAAAACCCCTTCCGCCTCACCAATTAAGACGGAGTCGACATGGGCCTTTGCCTCTTCGGGTAAAAAACTGGCATGCACTCCCCCGATGACCACAGTTCTCCCCCTCTTCCGAAACTCCTCCGATAGATGGTAAGCCCGATCCGCGACACAGGTCAAAGCGGTCAGCCCCACCAAATCCACCCGCGCATCCAGATCCACCTTCTCGATGGCTTCGTTCACCACGGTAACATCCCAATCCTTGGGAAAGAGGGAGGCCAGTACCGTGAGACCGAGCATGGGAAAGGGGCGCCACGTGTCCGTTGAAACCCTCTTTCCCCTCTCCCTGGGAAAAATGAGAAGGGCTCTTTTCACATTAGCTCCTTACGAAACCCATAAAATCGAAATCGTACATGAAATCCCTGAAAGAGTCGCTCTTCGCCGCTCAGAAATATTTGCGGAGAGGAGAAAATACTCGCAAATCCGAAAT
>JAUWDQ010000299.1 GCA_030608745.1 Pseudomonadota bacterium
TTCCATACATCCTATGGTCCGAAGGGCAGCCCAGAAGGTCGCCTGATTGCTTGTTACCACAGGTTTCTTACAGTCCTTTTCCAATCGTTCTATGATATCAAAGGTCCGGTAATTTGTACAACTAATAAAAATTGCATTCGCTGAAGGATTGTCCATGCTCTTAACAAATCGGTATGTATTCTCCGGCATCTCGCAGCCGATAAGGAAGGCGTCCGAAATCCCCAGACCTTTGATCGCCAGGACCTCGAAACCCTTCTCTTCGAAAAATGCCTTCTCCAGTCGATTTATCTCCTCGGGATAAGGTGTGGCAATGACAAGCTTCTTGACCTTGAGTTTCTTCAAGGCCTTTATGATAGCTCCTGATGTGGTCACCGATGGAACGTGAGCGATTTTCTCGATGAGTTTCTTCAGCTCGTCTTCACCCTTTCCCCCCTGAATAAAACTCCCGGCTGTGCAGGTAAAGGCAACGACATCAACGTGGGCGCTCATGAGCTCATCGGTCGCCCTCTCAACGTGCTTGATCAAACCCAGGGTATCGTCAAAATCAGCCTTGGTGTTTCTCATTCTCGCGGTGAAGGCCGCAATTCCCTCGGGGGCAATCCGATTCATTTCCGGTTCCGCAACGGTATTCACGGATGGAACTAATAAACCAACTCTGCCCCGCCATCCATACATATTTCACTCCTCCTCACCCGATCCGTTTCCTGAATTCCCGTAATTGGGATCGCCACAGGGAAAAGAGCTCGAAAAGCTTTTCATGAATCGATTGCGCGCGTATTCTAATCATATGTTCTATCCAATGTCAACTGCTTTTATCTCGTCCTAATGCATATCTATAAACATACTCCCAAATGAAACACAACAGAAATCCCAAACGATCTCTTTCCATCTCGAGTCCTACCCAACCCCGGTGCAGGCAACCCGGAAAATTCCGCAACCAAAAGGCAATGCCGCCATCGTTTCCTTACATCAGGTTCTCTCCCTCGAAAACGGCAGAGGCCGCTTCGACTCCCATCCCTACTTTCTTAAGGAAACCCACTTCTTTGAGTGCGCCTTCAAATGCCCTCAGCGTCGGTAAAATAAAATCGGGAGAAGCGGTCATTCCCATATGTCCGATACGCCAGATACCCGTAGTCAGCTTCTCAAGCCCTGCCGATATCATAATATTGTACCTGTCCCTCACGATATCAATTATCTTCCTGCTATCCACTCCCTCCGGAACGGTTATCGCTGCGAGCGTGTCGGAGGCAATTTCCTCCTCGGGAAACATCTCCAGGCCAAGTGCCCGAACAGCCTCCCGCGCGGCCTTTGCGGCAATCCGATGACGTTTGAACCTGTTCTCAACTCCCTCTTCCAGCGCCATATCGACGGCTTCACGCAAAGCAAAAACGGTATGGACGGGCATGGTTATCGGCTGTCTTCGGAAACCAAAAATCATATCTCCCCCCCGCTCAGGCGGGATCCACATCGTTTTCCAGCGGTACACATCGTAGGAGAAATCCGTGGCGGGGGCCTTTCTCCCTTCCATCACCTTCCATGCCTTCTTACTTACGGATAGAATGGCCAAGCCGATAGGGGCTGCAAGGCATTTGTGAGACGCCGCCGTGTTTATGTCAAGACCCCACTCGTCGGTTTTTATATCCGCGCCGCCCAGGGAGGAGACCGTGTCCACGATAAAGAGAACGTCGTATTTTTTCGCCAGCTTCCCCAGCTCCTTAATAGGATACATGCACCCGGTCGTTGTTTCATTATGGACAACCGTAATGGCCTTGAACCCCCCTTGGCCAAGGACCGCCTCCACCTCTTTTAGATCGATATTCTTCCCCCATTCAACCGGGAACTCTACTGCCTCTCCCCCGACACGCTGTACCATCTCCCTCATCCATCCACCGAATATACCGGCAACGATACAGAGGACCTTATCCCCGCATTCGATCAGGCTATTGATTGCCGCCTGCAACCCGACCCTGCCCGAACCCGGAACGGCGACGATCTCGTTTTCCGTCTGATAGATCTCGCGCAATTTGATCAAGGTGGCATCCAGGACATCTACGTTGAACTTGGGATCATGGTGGTTGTAGCTTCGTTGGATCATCCCGAAGATGACCCTCCACGGAATCTCCGTAGGACCCGGAATCATTAAGAGGGGTTTCTCCCTTGCCTGGGAAAATAATTTTCCGACATCCAACTCCATTTCACACCTCCATAGCTTTCCTGATGACCGTCCAATTCATGAAATTTTACCAATAAGACAGTCCTGATTGAAGAGTTCATCGATATTGAATCTTACGTGACCTCAATAATCGTTTTCTGTGGCGTGGTAAATAAATCACAGCCTTCCTCAGTTACTACGAGCATATCTTCAGGAGCAAAGCCCCCCAATCCCCATATGTAGTACGGTGTCTCCACGCACAACACCATGTTTTTCTCAAGGGGCATCTCGTTTTTCGGGGATAGTATGGGCGCCTCATGGGCATCCATCCCTATCCCGTGACCCACATGGTGCCTTCTGTAGTCGGTGTATCCCGCTTTGGGGGGAATGGCAACTGCTTTATTGAAGATGTCGCATATCCTGACCCCTGCCTTTACCTCCCCAACTGCTGCCTGTAGGGCTTTGAACGTGATGTTGTAGTAGTCCTTTATCTCC
>JAUWDQ010000008.1 GCA_030608745.1 Pseudomonadota bacterium
CGGGCTGCTGGAACACCAGGTCGCCTTTGAGCTGAATCCCGATTGGGCGCGCTTCTTTTCCGAGTATACGGCCTCGCACGTCAACCAGCGTCTGGCCATCGTATTGGACAAGGAAGTCATCTCGAGCCCCGAGATCACAGAACGCATCCCCAACGGCACCGGCTCGATCAGCGGCGACTTTACCCGCGAGGGTGCAGACGCGCTGGCGATCCAGCTCCGCTACGGTGGAGTTTGTTGATTAAGGCATTGGAGAGGGCAAAGGGGGTTAAGAAGAAGGCGGCCGAATTGTTGAATATCAATTTTCGATCGATGCGATATCGTCTTGAGAAGTATGGCCTCAATACCAGGGACTAGTGTCACGTCCCAACGGTCATTTTAAATCCGAAATTCGAATATCGAAATGCCAAACAAATCCAAATATCAAATGACCAAAATCCCAAACATGTTTAGAAAATTGGAAAATTAGAATTTTGTTATTGTTTCGAATTTCGGATTTAGAATGTCGTGTTTCTGGACGCTGTGCGATCGTGTAAATTATGCAAGTTATTACTGGAACACTACACTAGGGGCATTCCGCCTCTTACTCCCTTGAATACCCCACCGGAACCACATAGAGGGGCTTCAACTCTACGGGAAGATTGAGCACTCGGGATACATCTTCATCGCGAAAGGCACCAACCATAACGGAGCAAAGCCCCAAGGCTTCCCCCTGCAAGGCTAAATTCTGTCCCAGGTGACCTACCTCCATGTGCACATATCTCACCCCTCGTTCTCCATAGCTGGCAGTGGTCCTCGAATACTCTGAACACACAACGAGGGACAATGGAGCCCTTCTGATGAAATCCTGCTCCAGGCAGGCGGAGCACAACCTCTTCCTTAAGTCTCCCGGGAGATGATGGATTATGAAATGTTCCTTAGGCACGTACCGATAAACCCCCCCATTCAAGGATTCGACCCCGCCCTCCCCCAGAAGCAAGAAGACTTCAAGGGGATAGGTGGCCCCAGCCGAGGGAACGGTTCTGTAATACCCCGTCCTTATGCCCTGGCAAGCCCATAGGAGTTGAGATAACTGGCTCTTGGTAATGGTTCTGCTGGAAAATTCCCTGGTGCTCCTTCTCCTCAAGATGACCTCCTCGAGGGAAAGTTCCCCCTTTAACCTCGGCCCCGGGAGCGCAATCGTCTTCTCCATTTCAAAACCCCGTTAAGGTCTCATGAAAACCAGAAAAAGAAGCTCTGAGCACAAATTTATCCCGTAGTTGAATTAAGATCTGGACTGCCTTGACCGCAACACTGCAGCACTGCAGCACTGCACGACCGCAGCACCGCATATATCCGCCTATTTCCTCTTGAACACCTTATCCAGTTGTGGGTAATCCATCTCCCAAAAGATGGGTCTTCCATGGGGACAGGTGGAAGCGAAGTCGATCTGCTCCAGATCATGGAGCAGTGCCTGCACCTCCTCATCCTTCAAAGCCCGGTTTCCCCTGATTGCCCCATGGCAGGCCATAATAATTAAGATCCTCTCCGTCAGGGCCTCCCCGTCAGAAGTCCTCCCCTCCGATGCCAACTCTCCGATAATATCCTTGACCAGGGTTTCAATGTCCTCTCCCGCCACAACCTGAGGAACCGATTTGACCACGAAAGTGGTACCACCGAACGCCTCAATTTCCATGCCCAGCTTCTCCAGTTCTTCCTTATGAACGCTCAATATATGCTCTTCAGCAGGGGGTAATTCCATCATGTGGGGAAAAAGGAGTATTTGTTGAACAACGGCGGCATTTCCAAGCTGGTGCCTTAACTTCTCGAAGATGACCCTTTCATGTGCCGCGTGTTGGTCGATTAATACCAATCCCTCAGGTCCCTGACATACGATATAGGTGCCCCCGATCTGACCCAACGGGAAAAGGGAGGAATAGAAGCCCCCTGGTTGGACCTCACGGGAAAATTTCGGAAATACGAGACTCCTTTCGGCCAGTTCACCCTCCGCAGGCCGATATTCCCCCGCCGTCCCCTCTCGAATTCCACTCTGAACCCCTTTTTCTCGCCAGTAGGTCTCTACAGCCCGAGAGACCCTCGCATCACTTGGGACCGCCTTCAGCTGGGACTGAAGGGCCAGGTGGATTGAGCGGTAAACCTTCTCCTGATCCCTGAACCTGACCTCCCTCTTGGTGGGATGGACGTTAACGTCCACCCGATGGGGTGAAAGATCGATAAAGAAAATGGCAACGGGGTAGCGATCCCTGGGGATGAGAGTCCGGTAAGCGTCGAAAATGGAACGATTTACAGTCCTATCCCTTACGAAGCGCCCGTTTACATAAGTGAAGATGGACTTGGCCGTTGAAAGGGTCAAGGTAGGTCTCCCGATATAACCCTGAAGGGAGATGGTTTCATCTCGAAATTCTACCGGGATTAACCCCTCATAGATATCCCTTCCGAGGATCGCTTCTATGCGGATTGACGGGTCGTCGGTCTTGGGGACATTTAAGGCCTCCCTTCCATCGTGAATCAGCCTAAACTGGATTTCGGGCTTGGACAGGGCTACCTGGTCCATGACCCTATGGATGTGAAAAAATTCCGTGCCTACTGACTTCAAAAATCTTCGCCGAACAGGAGTATTGTAAAAGAGGTTTCTTACCTCCACGCTTGTTCCCACAGGCGAGCCGGCCTCGGAGACGCGGACCTTTGTGCCGGCCTCTCTATATACCTCTGTTCCCACCTGAGATGTGCCATCTCGGGTTATGAGCCTCATTTTGGAAACAGAGGCAATGCTTGGCAAGGCCTCTCCCCTAAATCCAAGGGTCTGAATGGTATACAGATCCTCTTCTCCTCGTACCTTGCTGGTTGCGTATCGCTCCGTTGCCAGAAGGGCGTCCTCCTTGGACATACCACATCCGTTGTCCATGACCCGAAGGGATTCCATTCCACCCGCCTTGATATCGCAGAGGATCGAGCTAGCCCCGGCATCAATGGAGTTCTCTATAAGCTCCTTTACCACCGAAGCTGGCCTTTCCACTACCTCCCCCGCCGCAATTTTGGCGATCAAATCCTCCGAAAGGATTCTAATCTTCGAGGACATACCCCCTCCTATAACGGGGCGCAATCTTCTCGCCTTACTGGCTGAAACACTGGTGCTGCGGTCAGGGTAGTGCACTTTTTAGTCCAACTACGTGATGAATTCGCGCCCAGAACTCATTTCCCAATGTCTTCAGTACTTCCCTTACTCAAATCGGACGATATTATATCCGAATACCTCCTCGACCTCCCTCGCCATATTGTCAGAAGGGGCCACATTGAACTGGCCGGGAAGCGAGATCACCGTCTCGCTGCGACTTGGGATGACGATGTGGAGGAAAACCCTGCATTGTCCACTTTCCCCCAAGAGGATGGACTTCAACCTCTCCAAGAGCTCCCCGGTCAGCCCGGGGGTCGTGAGTTTAATGTGGACCCTGGAGAAGGAAGTTTCCTTTATTTTGGAAAGGGGAGTCACCTCGTTGGCCTTGATTTTGGGGCTGTCCTCCCCCGTATCCAAGATCCCCTTGACCAAGATTGGATCATCTCCCTTCAGATAGGGCAGAGATGAGATGAAGACATCCGGGAATAGGATGACCTCAATAACTCCCTTTAAGTCCTCCAGCGTGGCAAAGGCCATTCGTTCCCCTTTTCGCGTGGTGATCTCCTTGAACGTGCTCACCACCCCGCATACTTTGACTTCCCTACCACTTTCAATTTGGGCCACACTCGCCGTATTCTCGCTGGTGAACCGCTTGATATCCTCCTCGTATCGGGCTAACGGATGGCTGGTGATATAAAAACCCAGGGTCTCCTTTTCGAAGCTCAGCAACTGATTTTCGTGCCATTCCTCGATATCCGGTAATTGGTGATGTTCCCTTCCAGCCGCCCCCCCCTCCCCGTAGGTGGAAAAAAGGCCGACCTGCTTGCTTACCCTCTCCCTCTGCCGTAATTGGGCCATTTCAATGGCCTCATTCAGTGTGGCCATCATCTGTGAACGATGTGCCCCGGTGAAATCGAATGCGCCACACTTGATCAAACTTTCCAACACCCTCTTGTTCACCTTTCTGAGGTCCACCCTTTGGCAGAAATCGAAGATATCATTGAACAATCCATTTTTCCCCCTCTCCGAGATAATGGAATCCACTGCACCGCTCCCCACGTTCTTAACCGCTGCCAAACCGAAGCGAATTTTTTTTCCGATGGCCGTGAAATCCCTGTAGCTTTCATTGATATCGGGAGGAAGGATCTCGATCCCCATATCCTGACACTCGCCGATATATTTGACGATCTTATCCGTGTTCTCCATTTCACATGTGAGCAGTGCCGCCATGAATTCTACTCGGTAATGGGCTTTTAGGTAAGCCGTTTGATAGGCTATGAGGGCATATGCAGCACTATGGGATTTATTAAACCCATATTCGGCAAACTTTGCCATGAGATCAAAGACCCTCTCAGCCTTTTGGGAATCGATCCTCTTCTTCCTCGCACCCTCCAGGAATTTCTCTTTCTGTCTCTCCATCTCCTTGGGATTCTTCTTGCTCATGGCCCACCTGAGGACATCAGCATCCCCGAGGGAAAAATTGGCCAGGGAGCCGGCAATCTTCATAACCTGTTCCTGGTAAACGATCACCCCATGGGTCTCCCGAAGGATCTCCTCCATCTGGGAAATTTCAAAGTGGACGGGCACTTTTCGGTGTTTCCGTTTAATAAAATCATCGACCATCCCGCTTCCCAGAGGACCGGGACGATGGAGGGCCACTAAGGCGATGATATCATCGAAGGACTCGGGTTTGAGTTTTACCAAAAGCTCTTTCATTCCCGAGCTTTCCAACTGAAATATGCCCGTCGTTGAACCGGAACCTAAAAGCTCAAAGGTCTTCTTGTCCCCTAAATCTAGATGCCGGATATCGATCCCGCCATCTCCTTTTTGATTGACCATCCCCACCGCCTTATCTAGGACGGTCAAGGTCTTGAGGCCGAGAAAATCGAATTTGATCAATCCAATCTTTTCAACATCCTTCATGGCATACTGGGTGATGATTTCGCCGTTCTGCCCGCGGTAAAGGGGAAGATACTCTATTAAGGGCTTATTGGATATGACCACGCCAGCTGCATGGGTGGAGGCGTGTCGGACCAAACCTTCCAGGGACTTGGCGGTGGTAATCAATGACCTCACCCTCTCTTCGGACTCCATCAACTCCCGGAGCTTTGGCTCTTGGAGCAGGGCTTGATCCAGCGCAATATTTAGGGTATTTGGGATGAGCTTTGCAATCCGGTCCACTTCGTTATATGGCATATCCAAGGCCCTACCTACATCCCTGATCACCGCCTTGGCCTGCATCTTACCGAAGGTAATGATTTGCGCGACGCTGTCATTTCCGTATTTTTCGGTGACGTACCGAATCACCTCATCCCTTCCCTTCATACAAAAATCGACATCCACGTCCGGCATGCTGATCCGTTCGGGGTTTAAGAACCTCTCGAATAAGAGTCCATAGCGAAGGGGGTCGAGATCGGTAATCCCCAGAGAAAAGGCGACGAGGCTCCCGGCAGCAGATCCCCTTCCGGGGCCAACGGGAATTTCCCTCTTTTTCGCGTAATTGATGAAATCGGAGACGATGAGGAAGTAGCCGGAGAAACCCATGGATTTAATGGTTGCGAGCTCTTTCCCCAGCCTTGTGAAATATTCCTCACGGCCTCGTGTAATGGTTCCCTCGCTGCCCTCCATTTCGGATAACCTCTTCTCCAACCCCTCCCTTGCGAGATTCTCAAGATAGGAATCCAATGATTCACCTGGCGGAACGGCGAACCTGGGAAAATGGTATTCCCCGAATTTCAATTCCAGGTTACACTGATCTGCGATCAGCATGGTATTGGTAATCGCCTCTTCCCGACCGGCAAACAGGGTTTTCATCTCGTCGTGGGACCTGAAATAGAACTGATCCGTTGAGAATCGCATCCGATCCTTGTCATTGATCGTCTTTCCCGTCTGAATACACAACAAAACTTCGTGGGCCCTGGCATCCTCGCTCCTCAGGTAGTGGCAGTCGTTGGTCGCTACCAGGGGTAAGGAAAGCTTATCCGCCATGGAGCATAATTTCTCGTTTATCTCGCCTTGATTCTCCACACCGTTTTCCATGATCTCCAAGAAGAATCGATCATGGTCGAATATCTCCGAGTATTCGCGGGCTACTTTTTCCGCTTCGTGCTCTTCCCCTTTGTTGAGCAAAAAAGGAATCTCCCCCTTTAAGCAACCGCTCAGGGCGATCAATCCCTCGTTATATTGCCTTAAAAGGTCTTTATCGGTCCGCGGTTTATAATAGAACCCCTCGAGATGGCCCAGGCTGACCAATTTGATCAAATTGTAATATCCCGGCTTATTCATAGCCAATAAGGTGATGTGGTACGGCCCCTCGCTCACATTCCCCGTCTTCTTTTCAAATCGGCTCTTGGGTGCCACATATATCTCGCATCCTATGATGGGCTTAATTCCATTCTTTATCGCCTTCTGGTAAAATTCTATAGCTCCGAACATATTGCCATGGTCCGTCAAGGCTACTGCCGGCATCTCATATTTTTTGGCCAATGCGAAGAGTTCTTCGAATCGAACGGCCCCATCCAAAAGGCTATATTGGCTGTGAAGATGCAGATGAACGAATTGCCCTCTATTCATTCCTCCTCCTCAATGATACGGGAATAAACCGCGAATTGACCTGTGAAGCTCCTCGTCTACATGGTCGAATGTGGGTGAGACAATGAACCGTTTTTCAACTATATATTGTATTATTTGTTTTTAATAACACAATATATAGGTCCTGTCAAGACAAAAATAATCTGGAGTTTCTTGATTTTTTGGGGGGTTCCGTTGGTCCTGAGCATAATCTGCCGGAGAAGTGGGGTACCCTTCGAGGGCGAGTGGACTTCGGGATGGCCCTGTGGCCATGTGTCTTTAAATCAGAAACCTGAACGACCACGAAGAGCCATACCTTGGGAACAGAGCTATTCCCATTCAATGGTACTGGGAGGTTTTGAACTGATATCGTATACCACCCTATTGATCCCCTCCACCTCATTGGTTACCCGGCTTGAAATTCTTTCAAGCATGTCATAGGGAATCCGAACCCAGTCAGCCGTCATTCCATCAATACTTTTGACCGCCCTGATGGCGAGGACATTCTCATAGGTCCTCTCATCTCCCATCACCCCCACTGTTTTTACTGGGAGCAGAACGGCAAAGGATTGCCAAATCTCTCGGTAAAGTCCCGCCCGAGATATCTCCTGGAACAAAATATCATCCGCTTCCCTAATCAGGGAAAGCCTTTCCTGAGTCACCTCGCCGATAATCCGAACGGCCAACCCCGGCCCGGGAAAGGGCTGGCGGCTGATAATCCTATCGGGGATACCCAACTCCTTGCCCACCAATCTAACTTCATCCTTAAACAATTCCCGGAGGGGCTCGATCAGTGTGAGCCCCATCCTATCCGGAAGCCCTCCCACATTATGGTGAGATTTAATCGTGGCGGAGGGTCCCTTAAAGGAAGTTGACTCTATAACGTCGGGGTAGAGGGTCCCTTGGGCGAGATACTTAACCCTACCTAATTGCCTCGCCCATCGTTCGAAGAGATAGATGAATTCATTTCCGATAACCCGTCTCTTCTCTTCCGGGTCAACGACCTCCTCTAATTTTCCCAAGAAGTGCTCCTGCGCATCAACGCGGACCAAGTTGATCTTGAAATGGTTCCTGAAGACTGCTTCAACCTCATCGGCTTCATCTTTCCTCAAAAGTCCGTTATCTACAAAGAGGCAAATGGATAGTTCACCTATGGCTCTATGCAAGAGGACAGCTACCACTGAAGAATCGACCCCCCCGCTGAGGGCACAGAGAACCTTCTCCCTTCCCACCTCTTTTCGGATGTTGCTCATGGCTTCCTGAATAAAGGATTTCATGCTCCAGGAGGCCGAGCAGCCGCATACCCTATAGAGAAAATTCTTCAAGATTTCGATCCCCCTGGGCGTATGTACTACTTCCGGATGAAATTGAAGGCCGAAAAGCGTTCCTCCTCTGCCCTTCATAGCAGCGATAGGAGAATTTTTGGAATGAGCTATCCTTTCGAATCCGTCGGGCACCACCTCTACTCGGTCTCCATGGCTCATCCACACGTGATGTCTTGTCCCCCCTTTTCCAAACCCCTCAAAGATGTCAGTAGGATCATCAACCACGATCTGGACCTTCCCATACTCCCTTTCGGGGGATTTGATTACCTTACCCCCCAAGAGATGGGCCATTAACTGCATTCCATAACATATTCCAAGGATTGGAATACCTAAATCCAACAACTCGCGCTGCACCACCGGCGCATCATCGTCATGGATACTCGACGGACCGCCGGAGAATACGATTCCACGGGGATGAAATGCCTCTATATCTTTCAAATTCATATTGAAGGGGTGAATCTCACAATAGACCTGGCACATCCTGATTCGCCTGGCAATCAGCTGAGTGTACTGAGAACCGAAGTCCAGTATGAGAATTTTCTCACGATGGATGTCCCCCATGGCTTTGACCTCTCTATGGGAGCAAAGTATTCACTGGAGAAAGCGGTTCAAGGACTCAGCCTTATTCGGCCATCGCTCCCCACCTTGTACCGATACGGTTGGCCATCTTCAGAAAGGAGATCCCAATCGGCCAAAATCCCCGCGGAGACCAATTGTTGTAAATCCTCGGGATATTCGCCCTTTTCCAATACGTAGATTTTCAGCGCCTTCAATATCTTCGTCCTATGCAAACCGCCCGAATAGGCTCGTGGTAAATTCACCTCCGACTTCTCGATTCGGGAGTTGACCACCACATCCTTAAGAAAGGGTTTAAGGAAGATGATCAAGAGGAAGATTATTGCGAAGAGGATTCCCAAGCGCATGACTGAGGAAATATTTCTGAAGGTCTTCCCGGTCACAAGATCCCTAAGGCTTGGCCTCTCTATGGCTACGCTTCGGATGAGCCCTCCTTCCTCCAATTTCACCAAGGAGTCATAGACCTGAAATTTCCCCAAGAGACTTCGATCCACGATCTCTTGGGCAGTGAGTTCCCCATTGACCAAGCCATGGATCACTTCCCCTTCCGCGGATATCTTCTCCCCCAATTCTCCGATACCGTATCCGTCCCCCATCTCCTCGGCGGAAACCTTTTCAAAGATGGTATAGGGTGAAGAGATCTTCTTCTCGATTTCTGACCATTCGTCCAACATCCGAAGCACGTTGAGCAGGACGTTCTCCGGGCTCAACGCCAATGGGATCCTTCGATATTTCTCAACGAGCCGCAGGTCAAACCGAAAATTCCCCTCTCCCCATTGGAAGAGATCGTAAATGGTCTCATAGATTTGATTCTCGATAACCCTAAGCACTTCCTCCCGTTTCAGCCACTGCAAATCGATGAGAACTTCCCCCAAATACTGTAATGTTTCCTCCTGAACCTTAAGGGCTTGGTCCAATTGCTGTTGGGTGATTACCCCGGCCTTGACGAGAATTTCTCCTAAGTGGTCCTTCTTGGCCCGATAGGTGGAGAAGACGTGGACGATCACGCCATCCAGGAAGTAGATCTCAACCTTCTTCCTGCCATGCTGAACATTCAAAATCCCGGTCTTAAACTGTTGGCCGATGAGCTGAATGATCTCCGTAATGCTGAAATCTTTTAAATCACCCTGTAGGGCCATCCCTTCTCCTT
Organism: Pseudomonadota bacterium; assembly: GCA_030608745.1. GTDB lineage: Bacteria > Desulfobacterota > BSN033 > WVXP01. The sequence continues at coordinate 9,734 of JAUWDQ010000008.1, forward strand.
ATAATGGAATTTTGATCTTCTCAAGGGCCCGTTTTTGTCTCTCAAAACGGGATATACTCATGAGGGAAGGCAGATAGAAGCAAGCGAAAAGTCCGATAAGGAAGGCCATGCTCGACAACGGTGAGGATGCCGCAACGACCTCAGAATTCCTGATGAATCCATGCCAGTGGTATATTCTCAGAATGAACATGGAAAAGATAAAGAGCAGGAGCCCCCCCCTTACCGTGTAATTTCTCCATACGTGCCCCCCTCCCAAGGAGAAAAGGGAAAGGATCCTCGAAATGATCTCTTCCCTCTTTCGGTATCCCCTGACCTGAGCCATCTTCTTCCCCTTTATCTTGGGGTTGAGACCCTCTTTTTTCACGAAAAGACGATAGCAACCGAGGCAGATAAAATCGCCCCCTATTTTTCTTGGAAAGACCCGACGGCTGGGACTACCGCAGAGGGAACACTTCCTCATGCTCCCCTTCCGTTTGGCCAGTATCGAGAAAACTACCACCATGCCCAAGAATAATAGGGGGGAAACGAATCCCCACCGCTCGCTTAGCGGTCTTACCCATACTGAAACAAGCCCTTCGGGATCTATCCATTTGTCCATGAGATGATACATGACACCTTTCCACAGGCTCAGAGTCGAGAGGGTCTCGTCGATGACGTAACGATTCATATTTCCCGTTTCGATTTTCAGGTAGTAATGAATTAATTGGGGGTTCAGTTCAGTGGCCCTTTGAATGGATGGATCCGCCTTGACTACGCTCGTGGACTTTTTCGAATTCGCCCTGTGGAGGTTAAAATAAAAGGAAGCCTTTCGGGGTTTCAAGTCGATGGCCTTCTGATTCCATTCGATGGCTCGATCGACATTGCCCATTGCCAGCCAAACGTTTGCCAGATTCGTCATGGCCTCGGCAGCCGAGGAATCATTGGATATAGCCTGCTTTAGATAGTATTCAGCCTTTGGATAGTTCCCCTCCCTCTTATTAATCAACCCCAACGTGAAGAGGATCTTCGTATCTCCGGGGTTCCCCTTAAGTCGTTGGATTAGATCTTCCTTAATATCTTGGTTCCATATCTCCTCGTTCGCCTTATAGATGTTCAAAGGGACCTTCGCCGAATGATCCAAAAAGTTGGAGAAGACATCCATCGTCCAGGGGATATAGATTAGCAAGATGAGGAAGACGCAGAGCACGATCCTCTCCCGCTTCTGGAGGAAGAACCAGACGAGAAGGGACCAATACATAAAGGCCCATATGAGACTCAGTTGTAAGAAGAAGGGGAGGAGAATGGCCACGACCTTTATCAGTGCTTGGATAATCTGAAAAACCTGAGCTTTGAAATTCCTTGCTAAACCCTCAACAAAGGAGGGAAAATACTTGAGGAACAAGATGAATGAATAGAGCAAAAAAGCCAAGAGAATCGACTGGCCAATGAGGAAGAGGAGATCCGTGAACCTTATGAAGGTGAGCTCGAAATTCTTCATTGAGACAACGAAACCTTTCAGGTATTCCGCCAAAACTCTGTCTAGTCGAAGCTTAGACCGATTCCAGTGAACCCTCGCAAGGCCAAAATATCCATACGGCGATCCCGGAGCGAGCATTTTCGCCCCGCTACAGAGCGCCAATGCCTCTTGGTGGCCCCCCCTTGCCGAGACCTCCAAGGCTTCTCTAATCAGCAATGTAGCGAATATGGGCAGATTGCGAATACCCCTATCCAATTGAACTCGATGAATCTGCTCCAACTCCTTCCTGCCGACGATCGTCTTTCCACTATTGATGAGGTCTCTTCGCTGAAGCCAATATCGTTGGATTTCCGGGGGACCGGTGAGGATATTGATGGAGGTGACCTTTCCGGACTGTACAGAATCCTCTGAAGGATAGATTTGACCACCATTCCACACGATGAAACAGAATACGGAAAAAAGGAGAACCCTGAATGTCCGCCTCATTGATCGACCCAACCTTCTACTCCATCCCTCACTCCAACCGGTAGTTGGGAGCCTCCTTGGTTATGATCACATCATGGACATGCCCTTCCCGCAGTCCAGCCGATGTTATTCTGATAAATTTGGCCTTTGAACGCAACTCCTCTATATTCCAACAGCCAACATATCCCATTCCGGCCTTCAACCCACCCACAAGCTGTTGTACGCAAAAGGATAGAGCCCCTCTATAGGGAACGCGGCCCTCAATGCCCTCGGGTACTAATTTGGTCTCTGCCTCGACGTCCTGTTGAAGGTACCGATCCCGGCTTCCCTCCTTCATGGCCTCTACAGAACCCATCCCCCTATAAACCTTGTAACTCCTTCCCTGAAAGAGTACAATCTCCCCGGGGCTTTCGTCGGTCCCCGCGAATAAGTTTCCCACCATAACTGAATGGGCTCCAGCCGCGATGGCCTTGGTGATGTCCCCGGAAAATTTGATTCCCCCATCGGCGATAATGGGAATGTCGAATTTCCGGGCGGCTCGAACAGTGGCCATTATGGCGGATATCTGAGGAATGCCTATCCCGGCAATCACACGGGTAGTACAAATGGAGCCTGGCCCCACCCCAACCTTGATTACATCCGCACCGGCTTTTATCAGATCTTCCGTTGCTTCCCCCGTGGCAACGTTTCCCGCGATGAGTTGACAACCCGGAAAGTTCTCCTTTGTGTCCCTTACCGCTTCCATTACATCCTTGGTATGTCCGTGGGCCGTATCGATAACCAGGACATCCGCCCCGGACTTCAGGAGAGCATCGGTCCTCGCCTCCCTATCCTTATCGGTTCCGATGGCCGCTCCAACTCGCAACCGGCCCAGCTCGTCCTTGCACGAATTGGGGTACTTCCTGATCTTTTCGATATCCTTAATAGTAATGAGGCCCTTGAGGTTATTCCTCTTATCCACGACTAGGAGCTTTTCAATACGATTCTTGTGAAGTAAAGCCTTCGACTGCTCTAATGTTGTTCCTTCGGGCACCGTAATGAGGTTATTCTTCGTCATTACGGTGGAAATTTTTTCATCCAATTGAACCACAAACCGCAAATCCCGATTGGTCAATATGCCAACCAGCTTACCATTTTTGGTAACGGGAACACCGGAAATGCGATATTTCCTCATAATCTCCTGAGCCTCGTAAATCTTTTGGTCGGGGTCCATGGTGATGGGCTCCCTGATCATACCGCTTTCCGATTTCTTCACCTTATCCACTTCCATGGCCTGGGCCTCGATGGACAGGTTTCGGTGTATAATCCCAATACCCCCCTCCCGGGCCATGGTGATTGCTGTATTGGCTTCGGTAACAGTATCCATCGCTGCACTCAAAAGGGGGATATTCAAGGTAATGCTATTGGTAAAAATGGTGTTGGTATCAACGTCCTTCGGGACCACATCCGACTTGACGGGCACGAGTAAGACATCATCAAAGGTTAGATATTCTTGGAGAGGTTCCTCTAACATGATTGCTCCTTCCCGAAATTGAATAACATATGCAAATGGATTTCCCCCTTCATCGGAGCCACTTCCGAGGTGACAGCTCTATGCTGGAGATAGAAGATAAACGAGGAAATGAAATGGAAGGGTTTGAGTACTTAATAGCAAAGCATTCTCCTTTTGTCAACTGGCGGCCTTACCGTGACCGATGCCCAGTTCAGTGATTGGATCCATATCCTTACAAAGCATCCCTTCTATTCTTAACAAGAGATTATCCAGATGTTTCCCCTTGAGGGCCGATATGGAGATGGCATTGTATCGCCGACAGGCCTGGGGGATGAAACTCGAATCCACCTTATCCTCCTTATTGAAGACCAAAAGCTTGGGAATTGTGTTCAGTTCTAATTCATTCAGGATCGTTTCAACGGTAAGGATATGCTCTTCGAAAGCGGGGGTAGCCATATCGACCAAGTGTATGAGAAGATCGGCATCCCTCAGTTCACCGAGCGTAGCTCGAAAGGCCCCCATGAGATCCTTGGGTAAATCCCGTATGAATCCCACGGTATCCGAAATAATCACCTCTCGATCCCTTTGAAACCGGAGCCTTCGAGTCGCGGTATCCAAGGTGGCGAAGAGCTTCTCCTCAACGTTTACGTGGCTTTTTGTCAATGCGTTGAAGAGGGTGGATTTCCCAGCATTTGTATAACCAACGATGGATAGGATGGGAATCCCTCTCTTTATTCTCCCTTCCCTCCTCCGTTCCCGCTCCTTGCCCAAGTTATTGATTTCCTTCTCCAAACGAGCAATCTTATCCCTCACCCGTCTACGGTTTATCTCGAGTTTCGTCTCCCCTGGACCACGACCTCCAATCCCCCCGGTCAAACGGGACATAGCCGTATTTTTAGCCGTAAGCCTTGGTAATAGGTACCGTAGCTGAGCCAATTCAACCTGGACTTTGCCATCTCGGCTATGAGCCCTCTGGGCAAAAATATCCAAAATCAACTGTGTCCGATCGATCACCCTCAACTCCGTAAAATCGCTAATGGAGGCCATTTGGACGGGAGACAAATCCCGGTTAAAGATGATAAGGTCAACTCCCAATTGCATGCATCGTATCGTGATCTCGGTCAGTTTACCCCTTCCGATCAGAAGCCTGGGGTGCAACTTTTTTGGACGCTGAATGATGGAATCCACCGTCACCCCACCGCTCGTTTTCACCAACTCCTTTAACTCTTGGACGGATTCCTCGATGTCCCCTTGATTGGAATCCGCCACGGTCACCAAAAGTGCATTTTCCTTCCCATTTTCCAAGACCTTTACTCGCTGAGTCCGTTCAAATTCATCCTCCAGGGATTGAATGAAGTCGAGGAAATCAATATCCAGCCCCCATGGACGATGAGGCGGGAGGAGTTCCCATTTTTTTCCCGTGGGATTCTCCGGAAGCAGGTGTCCCAAGTAAATACGGCCGGGTATACCAGAACCATCAACGGATAAAGCGCCCATCATGTCAAACCCCAAAAGTGCAAGGTCAGTGATGTCGTCCTGGGTAAGGGGTTCATCCCGAAGATGGGTATGGATACACCTGAGTCCCCGAAGCCTTAGCAACCCCCTCCTATACCTTGGCAGGGGTGGAATAACGATCCCTTGATGGTCTCCTACGATGACATATTCAATCGTGCCCTTGCGGTTGACCAAAATACCTACTTGTCGTCTAATCTCATGGGAAATCTCAGAGAGATATCGGGCTATTTCGGGGCTGATGACCTTCCGTGGAGGGATCTTTCTTCGATATATACGCTCTAATCTCTTTATCTGGCTGGACTTAAGGCCTGCTGAATGACCAAAAACCCTTTTGATGGTGATTACTCCCTCAATCTCTTTAATCGTCGAGGAAATTATACCACAAAGGAACTAGTAATCAAAAAACAATCTGGAGTTTTTTGACTTTGTAGGGGACTCCGTTGGTCCTGAGCGTAATCTGCCGGTAAAGATCGTATCTAAGGAGAGAAGGTCCCCTCCCGAGACGAAGTTCCGACATTGTCATGAATATTTGCTTACCGACGGTAAAATCCCCCTTGCCCCCCATCAGCCAAGTCAACAGGACACCCAGACTGAGCGCCTGACTCAGCCAATGTTCGAACATATTTTCGAACGGACAAGGAGCCCCATTCAGGCTCCGCTTGCGAAGGATACTCTTTTGAGATACCATGAAAATCTGGAGTTCTTTGCCGGAATATCTAATTTTCAATTTACCCATGAGGAATGTCGGTGGCCTACGATCCGGTTGCAAGACATAGAGTCATTGAAAAGAACGCGGTCAGGGGGAAACTCCGAAAATATTATCGATTCCGGACGGATAGATGGTACGGAGGCATCGCCACCGGTGATTGTGTGGGATGTGGCCTTATCTGCAAATTTTGCTGGGTAAGGGATTCCATTCTCCTTACCCCCCAAGGGCAGGGTAAATTCTATGACCCCCATGAGGTCGCTCGGAAGCTTCTTTCGAAAGCTCGAAAGAAAGGGATCAAACAATTGAGACTTAGCGGCGGAGAACCCACTGTTGGAAGGTCACACCTCCTTCGATTGCTGGATAACCTCCGCTGGGAAGGGCATCTCTTTATCCTTGAGACGAATGGAATTTTGATCGGTTCCGACAAGAGCTATGCTCGAGATCTGGCCCCTTTCCCCTTTCTACACGTAAGGGTTTCCATAAAAGGCTGTGACCGGGATGAATTTACCATGCTCACCGGATCCAACGGCGATGGATTTGAACTCCAACTCCGAGCCCTTGAGTACCTTTGCAATGCCGGCGTCGGTTGTAATCCCGCGGTCATGACTTCCTTCTCCTCCCCCAAAAAACTGGAAAGGCTGAGAAGGCGAATTTTCGCAATGGTGCCGTCCCTAATGGAGGAATTCGAAGAAGAGGAATTGATCCTCTACCCCCATGTCTTGGACCGCCTAAACCGATTCAACCTGAGCTACCGGAGAGCCTTCCAACCCGGCAGCGTACCACCTGAAACTGAATGAAGATTTACCCGATGCCAATCAGTGACGGGGTTTTCCGGGCTCGATGAATCCAGCCCTGGAATCTGGATGGCGAGGAAAACCGGTCATTTCTTGCTGAAGACCTTCAGCATAAATCCCTTTCAGGGTCAGTATCCGACAATCGCGGTCAGCACCAAAAGGCCACCGACGACAATGGATAGCGGCTTCCAGAATCCAGCCAGAAAAAAGCCAAAAAGGATAAGCATAACGCCTAGGATAACGCGCAGTATCCTCTCACCCCTTACCACATTATTAGTGATAACCATATATGCCTCCTGATCAACCCAAGTTATGGGATGGTTTTCTGTGTAAGGGTGGTAAGCGCCGTCCACATTTCCTCGGAGGTTTTACAAGCCAATATTTTTTTGCGCGCGCTATCCTCCCGAAATGTCTCTATCAAACCGGAAAGGAGCTGTAGATAAAATACGCTGGCGGCCGAGGGAATGACGATGAAGAAGATGATTCGGGTCAACCGGCCCTTGGGGCTACCAAACTTCAATCCTTGCTTCTTCAATCCCAGGGAAAAAGTTAAACCCCCGCCCTCCACACCACGAACGTGGGGAAATGCGAGGCCATGCTCCAAGGAGGTCGATATGATTGATTCTCGCCGAAGGGCGGATGATAGCAAACTCTCCGGATTTTCCACAAACCCCTTGGTGGCCATCAATTGGATCAATTCGGAAATAGCATCATCCCGGTCCTCCCTCTCAATGAGGGGAAGCATCAGTTCTTTGGAAGAAAATCGGGCAACGCCAGCCCTCGGCCTTCCCGTCTGCTCGAGACGCTTTCTCAGTTGCCGAGGTGCTCCCTCGAGGTGATACAGGATCCTCCTGCAATTTGGACATTGTTGAATTCCCTTCCCGGTTCGAATTTCCGCCGCCAGCGAGGTGGGCAAGGAGATGCCGCAACCGGAACAGGTCCCATGAGCTTCAGGGACGACCGCCGCCTGGTGATGGTGACGTTCCTGCAATCCTCGATAAAGGATGGCGATTTCCTGGGGAAGGTTTGTTATCAATTCCTTGACGGAGTTTTCGAGATCCGTCAAACGGGATTTGGGGACCAAGGTGCGCTGTTCCGAAAGGACGAAATTGAGTTCCTGCAACTGAATCAATTGATTCAAAATGCGGTCCATAAGGGCATCATATCGAATTCCCTTAAATCCTCACATGAACTCCAAAGAACAAACCGTCTGGGAATCCGAATCTCCGCGATAAATCCCTCTTAAGCCTAACCCACTGTCCTGTATCTCTTCCTCTGACTCATACTGCTCCATTACGGAGGAAAAGTCAAGCTATTTACGTAACAGCTATTCCGAACTGGAGTATCCTGAGTGTCTGGCGATCACCTTTGTCCATGAGCGTAATTCTATCCTTCAAACCGCAGCACTGCAGTACTCAAACTCGCTTGGAAGCGGAAAGTATTCCCCGCCGCTCAGGGTCGAAGACTAACGACGAAGCCTGCAAACCCCCGAAGGGGTAACCTCCAGAAGCATGGAAGCTAAGGGACAACGGAGTTTTCTAGAAACTCGATAAACCCAATAAATTCAATAAACTCAACAAACCATCCAAACGATGGAAACGAACTAAACCATCCAAACCAAATAGACAAGATAAACTAAATAAACCAAGAAAACCGATCTGAGCCGCAGATTATCTCCGTTGGATCTGGGCGTCAAAGTATCTATTGAGGGCCCGAAGATATGCCTCTCTGGGAGCTATTTCCCTGGCCGCCTTTTGGCGTGTCTTTTCCGAAACAACACCATTTTCCACCAATTCCTTCCCCGCCCTTTCAAAGGCCCCCATGGCTCCTCCAATTGCATCGGAGTCCCCTTTCTTCATACCCAGACTATAAACCGCCGGCCGAAGGATCTCTCCCACATACTCCATATTGAGGTTTTTTGCGACCCGCTTGACATGAAGGATCAATGGGTCGAAGTTGTCCATCTCGTAAAAGGCGCAGACGCTAACAAGAAAGATCTTGCCGCAGTACTTTTCCCTTACTACATGGCGGAAGTGTTCGTTCCGAACCTCATAATGGGGATCCAACAACGGAATAAGGCGGTCAATAAAATGCTTACACTGACCCGTCATCCCGTCCACATAAACTGGAGTTGCCAAGATCATGAGATCCGCCCCTTTGAGCTTCTTAATCACTTCAGTCATATCATCTTTTTGAAAACATTTGCCTGGAGTTTTAATCCAACAGGTAAGACACCCGGTACATCCCCCGATCGTTTCCTTTTGGAGAAATACAACCTCCGTAATAGCCCCCGCCTTCTCGGCACCCTTCAAGAGTCTCTCTAATACGAGATAGGTCTTTCCCCTTTTCATACTCGGACTACCGTGGATGGCAAGGATATGCATGGGATCCTCCATAGCCGCACTATCTTTCTGGGAATGTCGAGGCAAATGGTCCTCATCAAAGGCAGACATCCTCAGGAGGACCTCCTGTCCATTTTTTCACAATCCACTGGAAAAAAACTGAAGCCCGGCCACCTTATTTCTTCAATTCATCCCATGGATAGTCGATCAGTTCCAGGAGTACGCCGTTGACGTCCTTAGGATGAATAAACGCGAATTCGCAATTCCTGAATGGCCTTGCACCGCCTATGAAAGTATAACCCTTCGCCTTCAGCTCCTCCATAGCTTCTCGGGTATTGTCCACATTCAACCCGATGAGCATAATACCCTCTCCCCTCTTCTCGATAAACTTAGCAACCTCGCCATCAGGGCTTGTGGATTCCATTAACTCGAATCCTACATCGCCCAACCAGTACCTCGCTACCCTGATTTTTTCGGGTTCATCTACGTAGGGATCGTCGGGTTTGGGTTTCCCCAGAATTGGTTCCCAGGTTTTTCTCGCTGCTTCGAGATTCTTCACCGCAATGCAGATGTGGTCTATTTTATTCACCTTCATGGGACACCTCCTCTCTTTTTTCGGGACCTTCAATCTTCCTATTCATGAGCAATAGGATCCCATCTTCTCAAGCACGATCTCGAAACATCTCCGATTATATCGGCCGAGGAGTTCAAGTCAAGAGAAATCTGGCATTTCAGTTCGAACAGAAATGATAAATCCAACCCCCAAAGGACATAGAAAAAAGCGGGCTCTTATCACTCTTTAAAATGCCAAGAAATCGCTAATGGAGAGAAATTAAATTATTAATTTTATTGCCATTATTAAAACAATGACAAAAAATAATCTCTTTATCCAGACATTTCCAATTTTATCCGAATAATGCGCTCCAATATAAGAGCCTATAAAGGTACCCATGAATAATGATATACCCAGGGAGTAGATAATCACTCCGTGAACAGCAAAGACTGTCCCGCTCATCACTGCTGCAAAAAGATGAGGTATCTTACGAGTTGCAGCACTCTCTAAAAAGGTTTGCCTGAACAACAATATGAGAATATATGCTGAAAGAATGGCCGCTCCGGCACCATAAAAACCACTGTAAACGCCGAGGAAAAAACCAAGAACAGAACCAAAAAGATATTGAGAATGTTTTGTACCATTTTCAGCTTTCTCTACTCCCATTTCGGGCTTGATAATCGCAAATACCATAATGAGAAGAGTTAAAATTCCAATTATCTTTTTTAAAAGTGCCTCATTGAATTCCAATACAAGGTTTGCACCCAAAATAGAGCCCAGTATAATGGGAATGCCTATGATGAAACCGATCTTGTAATTAATCATCCTCTTCTGATGAAACTTGTACCAACCAGCAGTGTTCAAACCTATTGATCCCAACTTACTCGTCCCAATTGCGGTTTGCGGGGATAAACCGAGAAGAATGAGTGTTGGAATTGTGAGTAAGACGCCGCCGCCAACCAGGGTACCAAATGAACCGGCAAATATACCAATGACAAAAATGACTATTAAATTAATAACATCCATCGTTACAATCTATAACTTGTGGCGAGTGATCCGGGTCAAAAGGGTTTTCCTCAAGGGAAGGAGAATGGCAAGACATATCAAACTAGCTGAGCCGACCACAAGGTAGCCGCTCATCGTTGCCATGTTGATCTGTTTCAGAAAAACAGAGACCGCTACAACCAAAAGCAACAGTGCAAACAGGATCTTTATCTTTATGCCTGTAACGTATTTGGTCGCGTAAACTCCCAATTGCACTCCGATAAGCGAACCGGCAAGAATTATCAAAGCCGCTATCCACTCCACATATCCCGCAACAGCGTAAACGGCAGTTCCATAACATGATGTGAGAAGTACAACGACTAAAGAGGTTCCAACAGCAGTGATAGTCGGTACTCCGATCACATAGATTAATAATGGGAGACCGATGAACCCACCCCCAATCCCCATAAAGCCCGAAAGGGAACCGATAATAATCCCGGAGACAATGATTACCCAGATTGATATGGAATCCACTCCCGAACGAGGAAGTGAAATCTTTGGAAGAAGCCCAATCCGATAAATAGGGCCGGTCAGGGCAGACTTTCTCTCCCTCGTTTCCATCATTTCACCTTTTTGCTCATTTTGTCTCATTTTCCGGTAGTGATAATATTCTTTCAGCATTGAGAGTGAAATCAAAACCAGAAGAACGATATAGGTCATCCTTACATACGTTCCTGCAAGGTTCAGCTTCTCTAAATACAATACGAGTCTCTTTCC
>JAUWDQ010000226.1 GCA_030608745.1 Pseudomonadota bacterium
CTTTCGCCGCCAAGGCCGATCAGGAAGGTTACCCCCAGGCAGCACGACTCTTCCGGGCGGCGGCCGAGGCTGAAACCGTACACGCCCACAATCATCTGAAAGCCCTCAAGGGGATTCGGAGCACAAGGGAGAACTTGGAGCAAGCCATATCCGGTGAGACCCACGAGTTCAAGTCAATGTATCCAGAGATGATCGAGGAAGCCAAGGCCGATGGAAACAAGGAGGCGGAGAGGACATTCACTTACGCCAATGAGGTGGAGAAGATTCACGCCCAGCTTTATATGAAGCTTTTGGATGCCCTGGGCACCTCCCAGGAGTCATACCCCTACTACGTCTGCCCGGTTTGCGGCTACACGGCTGAAAAGGATCCCCCGGACGTCTGTCCCGTGTGTGGGGCCAAGGGGAAGATGTTTCGGCGAATTGAATAACCCGCGATTCAGCTCGGGGAGCATGTTATTCAAAGGATGGAGGCGACCTGAACACCGCCTGAGAGGATTGTCTCCAGGGGAAAGGGGAGCAATTTGACGAAACATGGCTTCAAGAAACGGTTGGTTTTCGTCGGAGGGGGACATGTTCACCTCCTCTCCTTGAAAAATGCGGATCAGTTTTTCAGGGCAGGGGCTGAGGTTACCCTGATCGGCCCAGATCGATTTCACTACTATTCGGGTATGGGCCCCGGCATGCTTTCGCGTATCTATAAGCCCGAGCAGTTAAGGTTCGACGTGCAAAGCATGGTGGAATCTCGCGGAGGAAGATTCGTGAAGGGTAAGGTGATTTCCCTTGATCCAGCGAACAGAACGCTGGCTCTGGAAGGGGGAGAAGAAATCCCTTACGACCTGGTTTCGCTCAATATTGGAAGTTACGTATCCATGGATCGCATTCCAGGTGCCGAAGGGGAAGGGATTCCAGTCAAGCCCATCGAAAATATGGACCGGGCACGAAAAGCGATCTTGGAGAAGTTTCGAAACGGGACAGCGAAGGTTCTTCTCATCGGAGGCGGCCCTGCGGGTGTTGAATTGGCCGGCAATATCTGGAGACTCGCTAAGAGTCAAAATGCCCGGGCCGAGATTACCCTGGCGAGCTCCAGAGATCGAGTCCTGCCTAATTTCCCCGAGAAAGCCGCCCGGTTAGCTCATGAATCCCTCTCCGAGCGGGGCATACAGATCCTCTCTAACTTCCGCGTGGCATCCATGGAAAAGGGGCTGGCACGTTCTCAAGCCGGGATGGATGTCGCATACCATGTGGCTATCCTGACTATCGGCATTATGCCCCAGGGGATCTTCGCCGATTCGGGTGTGGAAACCTCGGAGGAAGGGGCTCTTCTGGTGAACGATTATCTCCAGAGCACGAACTATCCAGACATCTTTGGAGGTGGCGATTGTATCGAAATCAGGGGAAAACGTCTTGACCGGGTTGGGGTGTATGCCGTGCGGGAAGCACCAATTCTGTTTCGCAATCTCTTGGCCGCGGTGAGGGGAGAACCCCTCAGCCCACTTAAGCCGCAGAAACGATACCTCTTGATTTTCAACCTCGGGGATGGATCGGGCCTCTTAGTCTGGGGGCCTTGGATCTGGAAGGGGAGATTGGCCTTTACCTTCAAGAACTATTTGGATACGAGTTTCATGGCGAAATTTCAGGTCTCGGGGGAAACGGGATAAGATAGGAGGAGAATGGGCATGAAATTCTCGGATCTCTTCACCCATGTGAAAACCATGGATGCGGATGAGGCCAGGAAATGGCTCGAGGAGAGACCCCAGGGGTCGTACACCTTGTTGGATGTTCGGGAGCCCGAGGAATACGAAGGGGGACACATTCCCGGAGCAGCACTCATTCCCCTTTCAGAGCTTCCCGACCGAATCTCCGAAATCGACCCTCAAAATCCAGTTCTAGCCTATTGAAAAGCGGGAGGGCGCAGCCGGTCGGCTGCGAATCTTTTGTCGAACCAGGGAATTGATGCCACCTCCTTGAAGGGAGGGATTGATGCTTGGAATGGTCTCGTTTCCAGAGCGGAGGTCGACCAGGGGATCTACCTCATTGAAGGAGGCGAATCCCCTGAAGAGGTGATATCGTTAGCCTACGGCTTGGAAGAGGGGGCTTATCGATTTTATAGGAACCTTTCCGGAAAGTCCACCGATGGCGAGACCTCAAGTCTCTTTGAGAGGTTGTCCCGTGCCGAAATTCAGCACAGGGAAAAACTCTGGGAGAAATACAAGACATTGACAGGAGTCCGCCTAACACGAGAGGCTTTTGAATCAGAAGTGAGTCTCAAAACCATGGAAGGAGGAAAAACCGCAGATCAGGTGCTCGGGGAATATCCGGACTGGATTCAAGACCCTCGCGAAGCCCTTCAACTGGCGATGTCCCTCGAAACCGACGCTCTAGACCTTTATCTCAGAATGGCATTGAAAAGTCAGGATGAGGAAACGAAGGCGGTTTTTTATACCCTCGCAGATGAGGAGAAGACGCACCTCAGAAGGCTGGGAGAACTCCTCCGAGGAAAATTACCCGCCGGATAACGGGCGATTTCCCGTCTGGTGGAAAATCGTGAGGAACTTTTGTATAGATGAGGAGAAGGGGTAACGAAGGAAAGCCGAAGGCAAAGGATTGAAAAGGATAGAGATACCATCTACCACATAATTGGAGGGATAGTATGGACCATTCATTCACCAGGAGGGAGATGATGAAAGGTTTTGGCGTGGCCACAATGGCCTTGGGATTAGGTGGTTTGTACGGCACAGCCCATGCCTCCGGGAAGAAAGGAGAAAGCCCCATGGAAGGAGGAGAATGCAAGCTCCTGCCGCTTCCTTATCCCTATGATGCCTTGGAACCTTGGATTGACAAAAAGACCCTAACTATCCACCATGACAAGCATCATGCCGGGTATGTTAAGAATTTCAACATTACCTTGAGGAAATTGTCAGAAGCCAGGGCGTCAGGCGATTTCAGCTTGATCAAGCACTGGTCACGGGAGCTAGCCTTTCACGGCTCCGGCCATGTCCTTCATACCCTTTACTGGGGCAATATGTCCCCCAAAGGAGGGGGAAAACCCAAAGGTGAACTCCTGGCGGCGATGGAAAAGAGTTTTGGAGGGTTCGACCGGTTTAAGACACAGTTTACCGCTGCCACCAAGGCGGTTGAGGGGAGTGGGTGGGGTATCATGACCTTTGAGCCCTTCAGAGGTTATCTCACCATCCTCCAGGCGGAAAAGCATCAGGACCTGACCATCTGGGGCGTCTATCCCTTGTTAATCTGTGATGTTTGGGAACACGCCTATTATCTCAAATATCAAAATCGCCGTGCTGAATACGTCAAGAATTTCTTCAATCTCATCCATTGGCCGGAGGTTGAAAAGCGATATAAGATGGCAAAGGGGCTCGTAAAATAGAAATAACGTGGTGCCTTACAGGCTTAAAGACGTGGTTATGGGAATATGAACCGAGAGAAGGAGAGATCAATGACTCAATGGAAATGTTCGAATTGCGATTATACTTTTGGAGCAGAGACTCCGCCTGATCACTGTCCTTCCTGCAAGCAGGCCTGTACTTTCAGCGATGTGACCTGTTACATTCCGGAGTGCGGGGGGCAAGGGAATATCGATCCAAGGCTTGTGGGCAAAAAGGGAAAACCCATTAATGATTAGCGGAGTATGACCTCGGATCGGGGTCAGGTTTTTATCCTTTCTGTACGTGTGGTATGGTAATAATCGAGAGTAGGAAGCGGCGTCTGGCTTCTCTGCTCCACCTACCCCCCTTTGATTCCTCACAAAATGTTCGTATGTCTCACCATTTACAGAGATGTCGCAGCCCTTTGAAGATATCATGACCTCATGTTACATTGTTGTTAAATGCATTGGGAATGGAACTCTCATAGCTGGAGCTATGAGTAGATAGAAAGGGGGATGGACCTTGCTGAAGCTCTTTAATTCCCTGGGGAAAAGGATCGAACTATTTCAGTCGGTAGACGAGAAGGTGGTAACCATATTCACCTGTGGGCCCTCGATCTACCAGAGGGCCCATATCGGAAACTTCAGGACCTTTTTGTTTGAGGATGTTCTGGTCCGATACTTGGAATATGCGGGCTATACGGTCAGGAGGGGGATGAATTTCACCGACATCGAGGACAAGGCGATTAAAGAGGCTGAAGAGAGAAAAATGACCGTTAAGAAGCTTACAGGGGAAAATATCAAGGACTTCATATCGGAAATGGACCTCCTGAGGATGAAGATCCCGGATTACCTTCCCAAGGCTTCTGCGACCGTTGACGAGGCCGTGGAGATTATTGAGCGTCTCCTCGACCTTGATATCGCGTACCGACATCGTGAAAATATCTACTTCGACCCC
>JAUWDQ010000057.1 GCA_030608745.1 Pseudomonadota bacterium
TCGTAAAAAGTCCATCTGCGGCGTTGCGCTTCATCTTTAAGTCACTGCGGCGTACCGGTAAGTACGCCTCATTCCTAAAGATTCTCGCGCCTTGCATCTGGAGCTTTTTACTGTGCCGTCTGATTTATGACTTTTTACGAAGCTGTCAATAGTAGGGAATAACGGATTCGAGAGTTAGTAATAATGAAAACAGCACTCATCTATCCTCCCATCAGTAATCTCAGGTATCCCTACCTGAGCCTTCCCTCCCTTGCGGCCTTCCTGAAGAATGCGGGCCACCAACCCGTCTCGAAAGACGCCAACCTGGAGGCATTTTACGATGTTATTCCCCCATCGGAAGGGGGAGTTGGGGGGGAAGAAATGGATTCATCTGCCCTCCAGGAGGCGAAAGACGTCCAGATGGACCCGGGGGTGGGTGGGGAAAGGAAGGAATGGGCCAGAAGGTTCCTGATGAGGACGTACCTTACCTATTATAAGGGTTTCGAAGCTGAGATATCGCGTTCTTCCCTGGTGGAGACCCTTCGGGAGGCAATGGAGGGACGAAATGATCGGTTCGAACACTATTACAAGGAGCGCCTTATCCCCTGGATCTTGGCGGAAGGCCCCGCGTTGGTGGGGTTATCCATTGCCTATCCCACACAAATGATCCATGGCTTCAGGATCGCTTTCCTGATAAGAAGGGCCAATCCCCGTATCCATATCTGCATGGGAGGTCCAACGATCACCAAACTGTTGGGCCACTTGATGGGACACGAGGAGTTGTTGAATGCCGCGGATAGCTTTATTCTCCATCATGGAGAGCTTCCCCTGTTACGCTTGGTCGAGGCCTTAGAAGGAGGGGAGACCCTGGATTCCGTTCCCAACGCGGTCTTCAAAGGGGAGGGTCGATGGCACTGGAACCGAATTCCCTGTTCCCCCATCGACATGGATTCAATTCCAACGCCTGATTTCGAGGGATTTCCCCTGGGATTATACCTCTTGAAGAATTTTACCCTTCCCCTCATTACCTCCCGGGGCTGTTACTGGAAGCGGTGCACATTCTGTACGTACCGAGAGTTCTACAAGGGTGCCTTTGACCAGAGGGCCAGCACCCTCGTGGTGGGTGATATGGCAAGGCTTCATCGAGAATATGGGTGTAGCCATTTTCGATTCATGGATGACGCCTGTTCACCGGCTTTTCTCCGATCCCTGGCGCGTCAAATCATCCGGTCCGGGTTCAAGGTAAAATGGAGCTGCTTTGCCCGATTCGAGAAGGCCTTCAGCATGGATTTGCTGCATCTTCTGGCCGAGGGGGGATGTAAGCGATTGATGTTCGGCCTGGAATCCTATAATCAGAGGATACTCGATTTGATGAACAAAGGGTTCAAGGTTGAAGAGATTGGCGGGATTGTGGAGGGATGTCACGAGGTCGGGATTGAGACGCGGCTGATGTGCATGGTCGGCTTTCCCACGGAAACCCGAGAGGAGGCCTTGGAGACGATGAGGTTTTTGATTGACTATCGGGGCAAATATACCAGTTTTGTCGTTCAGCCCTTCAACCTGGAGGGGGGAACTGAGATCGATTGCCACCCCGAACGATTCGGAATCACCAGGGTCCACCGAGGGGACCGGGTTAGCCACGGCCTTCGGTACGGGTATCGCTTCGAGACCCGATCGGGCATGGGGATGCAGGAGGCCGCCCGGATGGGTGAATATATTACCAGGAAAGTGCGGGAGGCCAGCCTCAATACAGTACAATAAGGAAGGATATCAGTGTGGGGGTGGGGAAATTCATTTTCCCTTGCCCCTTTTTTCAATGAATGGTAATGTATCTCCACTCGATTTTGGATGGATTATCGAGTGGTACTCTCGGGGCGGGATGAGATGAGGGCATAGATGGATATCGGCATCCTGACGACCCGAAATCAGCAATATCATCCCAACAGAAGGTTCATCGAGACAGCGCTAAGGATGGGGCATCGTCCGCTCCTCATCGACCCGTGGAAGTGTCTCTTGAGAGTGGGCCCTGATGGAGAGAGGATGACTTACCGGGGGAGGGCCTTTCCCCACCTTGACGTGGTCTTGCCGAGGATCGGAGCCACCATAGAGGACTATGAAATGGCCGTGGTTAAACAGCTGGAGTTGATGGCCATTCCACTGGTTAACGGCTTCGATTCCATAGCCAAATCGAGGGATAAATTCTCGTGCTTACAGGTTCTCGCCTCTTATGGGATTCCGGTACCCAGGTCCATCGTGGTCACCGACTGCCGAAATTTGGTAAAATTGATAAGGCATCTGAACGGTCCCCCGGTGATCGTGAAGCTCCTCAGGGGGAGGCAGGGAACTGGGGTGACGCTGGCGGAATCGCATCAGGCGGTCGAATTCGTCCTGAACAACCTCTCCGGTTTCGGCGATGCTGCCCTTCTCCAGGAATTTATCGAGGAATCGAGGGGAAGGGATATCAGGGTCTTGGTGGTCGGAGGGGAGGTTAAGGCTTCCATGGTCCGGCAATCCCGCGGGGGGGATTTCAGGTCGAACATCCATCTCAAAGGGGTGGGGGGCGAAATCGAGCTGTCAGATGAACATAGGGAGATAGCCATTCAATCGGCTGAGGCATTGGGGTTGGATGTTGCCGGGGTGGATATGTTGGAATCAAAGGGTGGCCCCATGGTTCTCGAGGTCAATTATTCCCCGGGTTTTCGGGAGCTGGAGAAAGTTGCTCGGAGGGATATCGCAGAATCTATCCTCAATTATGCCGTAACTCTGGTCAGGGGAGAAAGGTCATGAAGATTGCTTTTTTAATGGATCACTTGGAATCCATTGACCCGACGGATGAGACGACCAGCTACCTGATGTACGAATGTAATCAAAGGGAGCATGATCTCTATTTTCTGGAGCCCCACGATCTCTATATCAAGAGCAACCGGATTAGGGCGAGAATGAAGCATATCACCGTGGCAATGGATCAACCCTTAACCCAATACTGGAATAGTATCACCCAATGCGTGAAGAGGGAGGAGAGGGTCTTCGAGGATGTCACCGAATTGGACGTGTTATTCCTGAGGAAGGACCCGCCTATCAATTTCAAAACCATCGAATTCCTCCAACTCGTCAAGGATGAGGTATTCATCATCAACGACGTCCAGGGTCAGGCCAACGCCAACAGCAAGCTCTATAACCTCAATTTCCCGGAGATAATCCCCGAAACCCACATAACCAGGGATCCCACACGTATCAGGAGGATCATCGATGAATTCGGGGGCGATATGGTGATGAAGCCCACAGCGGGATATAAGGGTGAAGGTGTCATCAAGGTGAGCATGAGGGATCCGGCGAACTTGAACTCCCTCATCAACTACTATGTGAACCTCTCCAGGCCCTATGAGGAGAGGAATCCCGTGATTATCCAGGAATACATCCAAGAATACCAGCATGAAGAGGCAGGAGGGGACGTCAGGATACTTCTGCTCAACGGGGAGATCCTGGGGGCCATGCGACGGATCCCCCGTAACGGGGAGTTCCGTGCCAATATCCACGCCGGAGGAAGGGCGGAGAAACACGAGGCCACCGAAAGTGAACGGGACGTGTGCGAGAGGATTAAGGACAAATTGATCGCTGATGGTCTCTTTTTCGTTGGAATCGATCTCATCGCCGGTAAACTGGTAGAAATCAATTGTGTCAGCCCCGGTGGTATCCCGAGAATCAATCGCCTGAACGGTGACAAATTGGAGCGTAAGGTCATCGATTTCCTCGAGGCGCAGGTGGAAGAAAGGAGGAGGTAAACGATGGGGATAGGTAAAATGTGCAGGAGATTTTACCGGTTGTGTTTCATATTTATCCTGGTTCCACTTTTCCTTTGGGTTGCCATTACCCCATCCCATGGAGCGGGCATCAAGATCGGAATGAAGGATGAACCCAAAACCCTCAACCCCTTCAGGGCCAGCGACACCTGGTCAAGGAAGGTGGTAACCCGATTCTTTGAACCACTATATACCAGGGAACCCAAAACCCATAAGATCATTCCGTGGTTGGCGGAGGGGTATCCGGAGTACGATGAGGCGACCAACACGGCTATAGTCCGCCTCAAGAGGACGAAATGGGAGGATGGTTCTCCCCTTACGGCCCATGACGTGGTATTCACGGGGAGCGTCATTCGGGAATTTAAGGTTCCCCGCTATTACGCTAGGTGGCGTTTCATCAAGGAGATTGAGGCCCTAGACGATTATCGGGTTAAATTCGTCTTGGAAAGACCGATGGCCATATTTCTGCCCAGGACCCTGATGACCTTTATCGTCCAGAAGAAGAAATGGGAGCCCGTGGTGACCGCGGCCCGAAAGGCGGAAAAACCCCTGAGGTGTTTACTGGCCCATGAGGTTAAACAGCCCATGAGCTGTGGGGCCTTCACATTCGTAAAGTGGGCCAGGGGAGCCTATATTCGAATTGAGCGAAACGAAAACTTCTTCGCCACGGGAATGGAGATTGGTGGGAAGAAGGTGGGTCCTTACGTCGATGGCGTTCTTTTCAAGTTCTATGGTTCCATGGATTCAGCCATCCTGGCCTTGAAGAAGGGGGATATCGATTACTACTGGGCGAGTATCCAGGCCGGGTACTTGAAGGACCTGGAGGGTGATAGGAGGTTTAAGGTCTTTAAGAACGATAAGAACGGGGTATATTACCTGGCCTTCAACGTGCGGAAATCCCCCTTTAGCGACAAAGCCTTTCGCCAAGCCGTGGCTTATCTCATCGACAAGGATTTCATCGTAATCAGGGTGTTACAGAATGAAGGCCAGCGAATGGATAATATCATACCCCCGGGAAATGGATACTGGCACAACCCCGATACTCCGAAATTCGGGCAGGGGATGAAACGGAAGGAGCGGATTAAAAAGGCCTATGAGATCCTCAAGGCAGCGGGTTATACGTGGGGAAAGCCCCCCATCAATGCCAAGGGTAAGGTGGTCAGGGCAGAGGGGCTGAAGATGCCCGACGGCCGGGAAGTCCCCCCCCTCGATATCCTCACCCCACCGGCGGATTACGACCCCCACAGGGCAATGGCCGGGATGCTCGTGCAGCAGTGGTTGAGGGGGGTGGGCATACCTGCCAGCTCGAAGCCATCATCCTTCGGGAGCATTACCCAGCAGGTCAAGGTGAAACGAAAATTCGATGCCTTTATCTTAGGGTGGGGGCGATTGGGCATCGATCCCGATTATCTGCGGACTTTCTTTCACTCCAGGGAGGACCGCCTATATGGGAGGAATCCCATGGGGTATCACAACGGCTGGTACGATAACATTGCGGACGAATCCGCCGCGACCATGGATGAGACAAAAAGGCGGGAGCTCATCTTTAAGATGCAGAAGTTCATCGTCGAGGAGGCCCCTTACATTCCCCTCTATGTCCCGTATGTGGTAGAGGCCTGCCGAGTTGACAGGTTTACGGGGTGGAACGAGGATCTGGATGGTGTGGGAAACCGCTGGTCCCTCTTCTTCATAAAGCCAGCACAATAAGATGGAGGGACAAAGGGGATTTCCATGCATTTAGGGAAGTTTATCCTCATCAGGGCCACCCAGATCGTCGTCAGCTTCTTCATCATTCTGACCTTGCTTTTCGTCCTCTTCAGGGTGGCGCCGGGGGACCCGGCCTCCATGGTCATCGACCCCCAAATGACCCCCGAGGATGTGGAGGTCACCAGGGCCTTATTCGGCCTCGATAAACCCCTCTATCAGCAGTACCTCATCTGCTTGAAGAATTTCGTGAAGGGTGAATTCGGCAGTTCCTTCTACTATGGAAAGCCAGTCATCGAAATCATCGGTGAGAAGTTGCCCAACACCATTCTCCTTTTTACCACCTCCATCATCCTGTCCGCCCTTGCGGGAATCTCCTGGGGAAAGGTCATCGCTTGGAGGAGGGGGTCCTTGCTGGATTCCTCCGTTACCGTCATAGGGCTGGTATCCCATACCCTGTTTCTCCCCTGGATCGCCCTCCTCATGGTCTGGGTTTTCGCGTATTGGATGAATTTGTTTCCCTTGAGCGGGATGATCACACCAGAGCTCTGGCTCAATCCGGAAACGGGTATCACTATGAAGGTATTGGATGTACTCCATCACATGGTTTTGCCCCTTTCCGTTCTGTTTACCATCCATTTCGGGGGATTCATGCTTATTATGAGAAGCAGCATGATGGAGACCCTCAAGGAGGATTATATCGTCACGGCCAGGGCCAAGGGATTAACGGAAAGGCAGATCAGGGAGAGGCACGCAGCCAAGAATGCCGCCCTTCCGGTGGTGACCACCCTGGGCTTGAGCCTGGCCTTTTCCATCAATGGGGGGGCCATCACGGAGACCATCTTTTCCTGGCCCGGGATAGGCAGGGAGCTCGTATTTGCGGTGAGCAATAACGACTACCCCCTGGCCCAGATCGCCTTTCTCCTCATAGCCGCCCTGGTCTTGGTGGCGAATTTGGTAGTGGATGTCCTCTATGCCTACTTGGACCCTCGGATAAAATATTAGGGGAAAAGGATCGTGCAGGAATATCGCGAAAAGGAGAGGGATAAGGAGTGGTTAGATTACCGGAAGGGAAGGGAGGTTAAGACCGGCCTCGGCGGGAGGTGGGGCCGATGGGCAACCACCTTGAGAGGGCATTGGGATATTTTTAAGAGGAACAGGCTGGGCCTGTTCGGACTGGTCCTGCTCATCATCTTTGCCGCAATGGCCTTGACATCCTATATCCCCCCGTTGATAGACACCATGTACGATCCCATGACCGGTGTGGATCCCGATATCCTTTGGACTCAAGGTCCCACTAAGGCCCACTGGCTGGGAACGGATTTCATCGGTAGGGACATCCTCAGTCAGTTACTGGTGGGGGCAAGGATTGCCTTTCTGGTCGGGATTACGGCGGCATTCATGGCCGTGGCTATCGGTACGTCAGTGGGTCTCATCTCCGGGTATTTGGGGAAGAGGGTAGATATGGTTTTAATGAGGGTTGCCGACATCGTCATGGTCCTTCCCGGCCTTCTGTTGATATTGATCCTGTCCGCTGTAATCGGGAAGTTGAGCGTATGGAATTTGGTGATCATCATCGGTCTTTTGCGCTGGGCAAGTGTAGCCCGCGTTATCCGATCTCAGACGCTGTCCTTGAGGGAGAGGCCCTATGTGCAAGCAGCAATCATTTCCGGTGCCAGTAAGGGGCGCATCATTTTTCGCCATATCGGCCCCAATGTTCTCCCCCTTTCCTTCCTCTATATGACCTTCGGCGTCACCACGGCCATTTTGGTGGAGGCGGCATTGGCCTTTTTGGGGTTCGGCGATCCCGGGACGGTAAGTTGGGGGATGATGTTGCAGTGGGTTTGGAAGACGGGAAACATGTTCAGGGCCCCTTATTGGCTCTTACCCCCGGGGATTTGCATCTCCCTGATCACCCTTTCCTTCTATTTAATCGGGAGGGCCTTGGACGAGGTGATCAACCCCAGGTTAAGGCAGAGATAAGACTTGAGCTTATTGGAAATTAGGAATCTAACCCTGCATTATAAGACAACGAAGGGGATGGTCCAGGCCGTGGACAAGGTCTCCTTTTCCCTGAATAGGGGGGAGTCGATGGGCCTTGTCGGAGAATCGGGTTGCGGGAAGACCTCCGTAGCTATGGGTATCATGAAAATTTTGCCCACTAATGCCGTGATTATCGGGGGAGAGATTCTTTTCAAAGGGGAAGATATCCTCCTCAAAGACGATGAGGAGATCCGGAGGATCCGCTGGAAGGGGATTTCCATGGTCTTCCAGGCTGCCATGAACGCCTTGAATCCCGTCATCAGCGTTGGAGATCAGATTGTCGAAGCCATCCAAGCCCATGGTCGGGTGTCCGAAGCCGATGCCTGGGAGCAGGTAAGGGAGCTTTATAGCCTGGTAGGCCTCGACCCGGGCCGGAGGAAATCTTATCCCCATGAATATAGCGGGGGGATGAAGCAGAGGGCCATAATTGCGATGAGCTTGGCCTGTTCACCGGATTTGATCATCGCCGACGAACCCACCACCGCATTGGATGTTATCATGCAGGACCAGATTATTCAGGAGATCGTAGCCCTACAAGATCGTTTGGATATGGCCATGGTCTATATTTCCCATGATATTTCGGTGATCGCCGAGACGTGCAGTAAGATCGGTGTTATGTATGCAGGGAAAATCGTGGAATACGCCGACGCCGATTCCCTTTTCTACGATACCCTGCATCCCTATACTAAGGCGTTGCTCTCCTCGTACCCGAGTATTAAGGGAGAGATCAAGAGGCTTAACCCTATTCCAGGAGAACCGCCAAATCTCCTGGATCCTCCCGTAGGCTGTCGTTTTGATCCACGGTGTCCGGAAAGGGAGGAGATCTGTAACAGTCACGAGCCGGAGTATCTCGAAGTGAAAGAGGGCCATTTCGTGGCATGCCATTTCGTGAAACCGGCCTAAGGAGAAGAAGAGGCCGATGAGAGAGAACGACAAGATCCTCGTTGACGTTAAAGGTCTGACGAAGATTTATAGCCTGAAGAGGAATATTTTCTCCAGATCGAGGGAATTTGTAACGGCGGTTTATGACGTCAATATTCGGATCAAAAATGGCGAAATTTTCGGCTTGGTGGGGGAGAGCGGGAGTGGGAAGACCACCTGCGGCCGAATCCTTTCGAGGTTGGAGGAGCCCACAGGAGGGCAGATATTCATCAAGGGAGTGGATATCAGGCTCTTGAAGGGGCAGGATTTACAGGGGTTCCGGAAAAACGTTCAGATGATCTTTCAGGATCCCTACGAGTCCCTCAACCCGAGGATGACGGTGGCTGACACGGTGATGGAGCCCTTGGAGGTCCAGAGAGTTGGGGATTATGAGGAAAGGGAATATCGGGTTTGGAAGGCCTTGAAGATCGTAGAGCTCTACCCTCCGGGGGATTACCTCTTTCGATTTCCCCACGAATTGAGCGGAGGGCAGAGACAGAGGGTGGCCGTAGCCAGGGCACTGGTGGTGGAGCCGGACTTCGTCATCGCCGATGAACCCGTCTCTATGTTGGATGCATCCATAAGGGCTGGAATTCTTAACCTCTTGTTGGATCTCCGGACTCGCCTCGGTCTGGCCTATCTTTTCATTACCCACGATCTGGCCGTAGCCCGGTACATGTGCGACCGAATCGGCGTTATTTTCAAGGGGAAGTTGGTTGAGTTGGGCAAGACGGAGCGGCTCATCGGCAATCCTCACCATCCCTATACGAAGGCCCTTCTCTCGGCGGTACCGATCCCCGATCCGAGGGCGGAAAGGGAGAGATTTCGCTTTGAGGAGCGGGAGTTGCCGGAACAAACTTTCGATAGATCCTGCGTCTTCCTGCCGAGATGCGCCGCCAGTGGCAGGATATGCCGGAAGGAAAGCCCGGAGATGGTTGAGGTGGAAGAGGATCATTACTCGGCATGCCATTTGTCTACGGAGATGTAATGTGCTATAGTAAACTGAATTGAATACTTTCTTGGCACAGATGGATGCTTCAACGGGGTAAGGTATGGATTTATTGGGGCCTATTCTGAGGGATTTATATAGTATCGTCACCTGGATTTTCGATCCGGATAGGATCATCCACATCGTTAAGGTTATCGCTTTGGTTATTCTCATCCTTCTCTTAACCCGATTGGCCAATCGGATGTGTGGCAAGTTCTTCCGTTTGATCTTCACCCCCAAGAAGGATGATCCCAAGTATTCCGAAAGGGCCAAATGGGCTAAAACGGCTATTCCCCTGATGGAGAATGTCACCAAATGGCTTGTTCTCGTTCTCTCTTTATTTTTCATCTTGAGTGCCATAGGTGTTCCCCTTCAAGCCTTACTGGCCAGTGCCGGAGTTGCTGGCCTGGCCATAGGGTTTGGAGCCCGGGAGTTTATCGCCGATGTGATAGCGGGGTTCTTCCTCATGTTCGAAGGGCTGGTGAGGGTTGGAGACTACGTTAAGATCGGTGAGGTGCGGGGAAGGATAGTGAACGTGGGATTGAGGGTTGTGCAAGTACGCCGGTACAACGGGCAGCTTTGGGTCATACCCAACGCCAAATTGGAGAACTTTGCCAATTACAGCCGGGAGTATATGCGGGCCATCGTCAAGGTGGGGGTGGCCTACGAGCAGGATGTCAGGAAGGCGTTGCAAGTGCTCAAGGAAGTGGGGCAAAAGTGGCATCAGGACCATCAGAACATCGCCCTCGACGAGCCCAAAATTACGGGTATTATCACCTTCGACCATTCGAGTTGCGTCCTCCGAATCTCCTGTAAGGTTAAGACGTTAAAGCATTGGCGGGCACAACGGCAGATGAGGCTTTTGATCAAGGATGCCTTCGAAAGGGAGGACATCGAGATTCCCTTCAACCGGAGCGTCGTCTACTTTAAGAACGTCGAGGGCATCCGAGGGGAGAGAAACCTCTACTCCTTCATTCAGAGCGAGGCGGAAGAAGCCGAGGAGGAGGAGGGAATCCTGATAGAGGAAGGGGCGGGGAAACAGCCTGAAGGGCAGGTTTAGGGTATCGGATAAGATTATCGATATCCGATTCGGTGACACTAAGGGCGGGTCATGTCCAAGAGGAAGGAAAGACCTAAGAAATCCTGAAGCGTGGCCTGCTCCACATCTACCAACTCAACCTTGCCATCCACCAGGATTTTGGTTAGGGCAGCCAGAATTCTAGGGCGGTCATCCCCCGAAACTGTTACCACCACGAAGTCCTTGTCTTCATCCATTTCCCTGATTATCTTTCCTTTTTTGGTAAAAAGACATCATAATAACGGGGAGAAGGGAGGGTTTTCTCCGAATCTAGTCGGACAGCCCTGGCGAACTCTTTTTTCCTTGACAGATAAAGAGTAAATCTGGTATAAAGAACAGACCTAATAATACAAAATGAGGAGGTGCGATATGAAAAAGAAAGTCTTCGTTTTACTCCCAATTATTCTCCTGGTGCTGTCGGTCTTCTTTTCTGGCACCGCTACACGAGTTTGGGCCCTCGATAAGCCGGTCAAGCTCGTATTTGGGGCCATGCGGATCGGGACTTCCTGGTACATCTATGCAGCCACCTACTCCAAGATACTCGAGAAAGATTTACCAGCCGGGTCTTCCGTTGAAGTATTGCCCCAGGGTGGAGGAATCGCCAATCCCCTTGTCCTCGCCAAGGGGAAGGTGGATGTTGCCCTTTCCAACGTTGCCACCGCAAAGTGGGCCTATGAAGGTTTGATGATGTATGAAGGGAAGGCTGCCAAGAACCTCCGTGCGCTCGCGGGAGGGCTGAATAAGGTCTACGTGATGGTGATATTGCGGGAAGCATTCATCAAGAAAACGGGCATCAACTCCCTCCAAAAGCTCGCCGACAGGAAGTATCCGATTCGCCTGATTTGCAAACCCAAAGGCTCGACAGCCCCACCGTCAGCCCAGATGATCCTCGCTCAGTATGGGATGAGCTTTGACAAGATCAAGGAATGGGGTGGTTCGGTGACTCAGGTTTCGGGAGGGCAGATACCGGCAGTCGTGCGCGATGGCCGAGCGGATATATGGTTTGAAGTGGCTCCCCCGGGACATCCTGCCGTAACCGAGGGGATGCTGACCGCAAATCTGAGGATGCTAAGCCTGCCTGAAAAGGTGAGAAAGGCGCTTGCCGAAAAGGGGCTGTCCCCGGATACCATGCCGGCGAATACGTTTAAGGGACAGACTGAGCCCATAAAGACCGTCAATCCAGGGACGGTGATCGCCACGACCACACGGCTTCCTGAAGAGGTCGCCTATTTTCTTACCAAGACCATCTGTGAAAACAAAAAGGAGCTAGTAGCCGCCCACGCCTCCATAAAGCCCTTTGTGCCCGAAAAAGCATGGCTGCTTGAGAACACGGGAATCCCGCTCCATCCAGGTGCCGAACGTTACTATCGGGAAAAGGGGTGGATGAAGTAGCATCGGAAGGGATCCGTTTGGAAAAGGTGAGATGGGTATACCGTCCATCTCACCTTTTCCATTGAGGGCGGATTCCCGGATTTCAGCTTCTCACCGTGACGCGGATGCCGAAAAGGTTTAGGGAATCCAAAAAAGGCAGCCAAAGCGTTCGCGTGCACGTTATTCCTCATCTCAACACGGAGTTTGGACAACTGATTGACACCATTGTCACAGAACCACGACGAAAACGACCAAAATGCTTTTTTCGCGTCTCTCTCAGTTGAGTAAGGACGACAGGAAAGGGGGCCAAGAGAACTTCGAAGCACCGGAGGAGGCAAAATGGCTCACGTTTCTTCGATTTGGACTGGCCGGAGCCTGGGTTTTCTTTCAATTCTATATCATCTTTTATCCTCTGGTCCCGATGGTTCAG
>JAUWDQ010000192.1 GCA_030608745.1 Pseudomonadota bacterium
GGTGTTGGGTCACGATATCCTCGAAATAGATGCTGCCGGGAAGCCTCACCCTCGAAGAGAGCACGGAGGGGTCCTCCTTGAACTCCTTCCCCTCATCCAGGTAGGTCACCCAATACTCGTCCTTCTTCAGGTCGTAGTTGAGGCGATAATGGGTATGGCGGATTACGGCTTCATTGAATAGGTATCTGATGGTACCCGCCAATCGACGGGAGCTGCTTTTGAGCTCGTACTCGGTGAGTGCCCGAAATCGAGGGGTCACAAATGCCAGGAGCACGGCCACGATGAGAAGAAATACGGAGACTTCTATAAGGGTGAAGCCCCTCTCCACACTGTCGACTCTGGAGGCTATCACCGTATTGTCCACCGTGCAGGAGATCAATCGAGGTTCCAACTTTCTACGTCGGCATCCTTTCCCTCGCCCCCATCGACTCCATCGGATCCGTAGGATTCCAGATCGAACTCCTTATGCAAACCGGGGGAGAGGTAGACAAAGGGATGTCCCCAGGGATCTTTGGGATCTTTATCCAGATATCCCTCCTCTTTCCAGTTCTTGGGGATGATACCGGTGGTGGGCTTCGTCACCAAGGCATCCAGACCCTGTTCGGTTGAGGGGTAAACCCCGTTATCCAAAAGATAGAGATTGAGGGCCGTCTCTATGGCCTTGATATCAATTTTGGCCTTGGTACGCCTGGCCTCCTCCGGACGTTTCATGATTTTGGGGACGATAATAGACGCTAATATCCCCAAGATCACCACCACGACCAAAATTTCGATTAAGGTGAATCCCCCTTGGCCTCTCGGTACCTTCGGCGTCATATGCGACCTCCAATGGTTATCGTATGATTTGGTTCATCTCGATCATGGGCAGGAGAATGGCTAATACGATAAAGAGAACGATGCCGCCCAGAACCACAATGACAATGGGGCCGAGAAGGGAGGTCATCCTCGAGATCGTCGTTTCAATTTCATTTTCATAGGCTTCGGAGACCTTGAAGAGCATCTGTTCCAGTTCACCGGTTTTCTCTCCGACGGCGATCATGTGGGTAACCATGGGTGGGAAGACCTTGCTCCTTCTGAGGGGCTCCGCGATGGATTCCCCCTCTCGAATACCCTCGTTCGCCGATTCGATCGCATGGGAAATGACCGCGTTGTTGACGACGGCCTTCGCGATATCCATGGATTGAAGTAAGGGGATGCCGCTATTGAGGAGAATCGCCAATGTCCTTGCGAAACGAGTTGTTGCAATTATCCTTAACAGCCTCCCCGTGATGGGGATCTTGAGGATCATTCGATTATACAATTGACGGCCTTTTCCCGTGACGGCATACTGCCTCAGGGCAAGTATGCTTCCCGCGACGACCAGCACTAGGATCCACCAGTAACCCCTCAGGAAATCGGTAACCGCAATAAGGATCACGGTGGGGAGGGGAAGGGCTTGCCGAAGATCATCGAATATCCCGACCACTTTGGGGACGACGGAGAGCAAGAGAAAGGAGAGGATGCCGATACCGACGATGACTAAAATAATGGGATAGCTCAAGGTGGACAGGACCTTATTTCTCAGCATGACCTGATTTTCCATGAAATCGGCCAACCTCTTGAGGACGATATCCAGGGCACCACTGGATTCCCCTGCATTGATCATGTTGACGTAGAGTTCCGAGAAAACCTTTGGGAATCGGCTCATGGCATCCGCCAAGGAGCTCCCCTCGTTTACGCTTTCCCGAACTTGCGTAATCACCTTTTTAAGCCGTACTTTCTCCGTCTGGTCAATGAGGGCGTTTAAGGCTTCCACAATGGGAAGGCCCGCTCCCACCAGGGTTGCCATCTGGCGAGTCATTATGGAGATCTCTTGAATTCTTATCCGGCCAAACAGTGTCCCAATGGATACCCCCTCGACCACCGATTTCTTCGTATGCCTATCCGTCAGGATCTCGGTGGGGAATATCCCCGACCTTCTCAGCTTCGCCCTTGCTAGCCTGGGACTATCGGCATCGATGATCCCCTTGATGTCCCTTCCAGCCTGGTCTAGGCCTCTGTACTCGTAGACGGCCACGCATCTTTCCTCTTCATTGGGAAACCACGTCCTCTTGGGTTACCCGAAGCACCTCTTCAATGGTGGTAATTCCCTTGAGGACATTCCTCGCCCCATCCTGGCGGAGGGTCAGCATTCCCTTCTCGGTCACCCTTTTTTTAATAGTGTTTGTGTCATAGGTCTTCAGGATGAGAGAGCGGATATCATCATCCAAGACCAAAAGCTCGAAGATGCCTGTTCTTCCACGGTACCCCGTCCCCAAACAATTTTGGCACCCAACCGGTCGGTAGAGTGGTTTCTTACCTGCCAACGCGGGATTCATTCCGATCTCCTCCAACTCCTCCCCGCTGGGGAGGTATTCTTGGCGGCAATCCTTGCAGACAATTCTCACGAGCCTCTGGGCCATAATGGCCATGACCGAGGATGAGGCCAGAAAGGGTTCTATGCCCATGTCGATGAGCCTGGTGATGGCTCCCGCTGAATCGTTGGTATGGAGAGTGCTGAAGACCAGGTGCCCCGTCAAGGATGCCTGTATCGCTATCTCTGCCGCCTCCAGATCCCTCACCTCTCCCACCATGATGACGTCGGGATCCTGGCGGAGGATGGACCGCAATCCGTTGGCAAAGGTGAGGTTAATCTTGGGGTTGACCTGGATTTGGCCGATTCCCCTTATTTGGTACTCGATGGGATCTTCCACGGTAATGATGTTTTTGTCCGGGGAATTGATCCTGGTGAGGGCGGCATACAGAGTTGTCGTCTTGCCGCTTCCCGTCGGGCCGGTGAGGAGGATGATGCCGTGGGGTCGGCGGATTAATCGATTGAATATCTTCAGTTTGTCGGTGGAGAACCCGATATCCTCCAACTTCAAGAGGATACTGGTTTTATCCAACAACCTCATCACAATCCGTTCCCCATGGGCAGTCGGGATGATGGAAACCCGGATATCGATGTTCTTCCCGGCAATAGTGACTCTAATGCGGCCGTCCTGGGGAAGTCGTTTTTCGGCAATGTTCATACCGGCCATAATCTTAACCCGAGAGATGATGCTCGGTTGGATTCGCTTGGGAGGGGTGAGTACATTATAGAGGATTCCATCGATGCGGTAACGAACTACCAGATCCCTTTCGAAGGGTTCGATGTGAACATCGCTTGCCCTCTGCTTAACGGCCTGAAAAAGGGTCGAATTCACCAAACGAATCACTGGAGCTTCATCGGATGCATCGAGGAGATCGGTGGGTTCCTCTAAAGCGCTGGTTATGATATCAAGGCTGTCCTCGTCGAAGTCCTCGATGATTTGCTGGGCCGCATTGGAATCCCGGTCGTATACGCGATTGATGGCGTCGATGACAGCCCCTGGGGGCATGATCACCGGGTTAACCTCCTGATTCAAGAGAATTCTGACGTCGTCCAACGGATAGATATCCAGGGGATTTGAGGTGGCCACCAAAACCCCATTCTCATTACGTTTGATGGGCAGGATCCCGTGCTTCTTCGCGAAGTGGATGGGCAGGGCTGAGCAGAGCTCCGGATCCACATCATCGAGCTCAACGCTATGAAGGAAGGGCCATCCCATCTGAAGACTCAGGCCGTATAAGACCTGAGATTCCGTGACATAGCCCAACTTCACCAGGATTTCCCCGATCCTTCCTCCCTTTTCCTCTTGGAATTTCAGTCCCTCCTCCAGTTGTTCTCGCTCAAGGGCCGAAATATGGAGCAGAATTTCCCCCAGGGGTTTATCCCTCAATTCCTGTGTCTTGGCCTCGGACAGCATAAACTCCGGTTCATGGTTATTCTCGGTGTTCTCTACTGGGGTGCTTTCCTCTTCCACATTCGACGACGGGGGCAATATCCTCTCCTTCTCGATTTCGAGGGTAGGTTCCGGCTTACGGGAAGCTGTTTCTTCGATTTCGCCTTCTTCGGTCTGCCTTAGGTCGTCGCGATGGGAGTCCTCGATGAACTTCAGGACCACGTGCTTAACCCTCTTTTTGGATCTTTCGGCGAGTCGCGGTTCTTCCCTCTTTTTATTCAATTTCCATGATCTCCTTGGCCAATTGATGATAATCGTAGCAGCCCATCGACCGAGGTTCATACTCCAGGATGGAGATCCCCCTTCGGGTGGCTTCATTCAGTCTGGTAGTCTTCCGGATGACGCTGTGCAAAAGGTGTTTACCGAAAGCAGATTTTACCTTTTCCCTGACGATCCATGATTCCCGAAGTCTTCCCTCGAAAAGGGTCAAGAGGAGATAGACCTTGATGTCCAACGAGAGGGTCTCCATCAGCGTTCCAACGGTCTCCAAGATCCTTTCAAACCCATGCAACGAGAAAAAGGAGGATTGGATGGGGATTATGACCATGCGGCTTGCCACCAAGGCGTTGATAGTGAGCAGCCCTATAGATGGAGGGCAGTCGATGATGATGTATTCGTAGAGGTGCTTTATCGATTGCAGTCTGTCGACGAGCTTGGTCGTGCGATGGGAATCGTTAACCAACTCCGTCTCCAGGGCCGCCAGTTCTATATTGGCGGGGAGGATATCTAAATGAGGCTTTACGGAGAGGATGGTTTCCGTGAGGTTACCGGTTCCGTTTAAGAAGGTGTCGTAAATGGATCTATCCAAGCTGTCGACATCGATGCCCAGTCCAAGGCCGCAGTGGCCCTGGGGATCGAGATCTATCAAGAGGGTCCTCTGCCTATATGCGGCCAGGAATGCGGAGAGGTTGATGGCGGTGACGGTTTTGCCCACCCCTCCCTTTTGATTGCAGATACTGATAATGCGCCCCTTTTTCCCCTCTTTGCTCTCCTGGATCTGGGAAAGCCAATCCTTAAGGGTTCGAATCCGATCTTCCATGAGATGGGGATTTTCCCGTTTTTTTCCTTCCACTGTTAAGGATCTCGTAAAAAGTCAAAATTCGATGGCAAAGTAAAAAGCTCCAAATTCAAGGCGCGCAAATCCTGAGGAATGAGGCGTACTTACAGTACGCTGCAGTGACGAAGGATGCAGTGCAACGCAGAAGTTGGACTTTTTACGA
>JAUWDQ010000031.1 GCA_030608745.1 Pseudomonadota bacterium
TAACATCAAACAAAGAAAATATTTAACAGGGTAAATCACTGCAGCGTACTGTAAGTACGCCTCATTCCTCAGGATTTGCGCGCCTTGAATTTGGAGCTTTTTACTTTGCCATCGAATTTTGACTTTTTACGAGATCATCAAAGTTGTAAGGGGTGGAAACCCGGGTTTCCACCCCATTGTTTTCTCGTGGCACTATTTTTGCTTTTTTTGAACGTAACCTCATAAAAAAATGCGATTGCCCAATTAAAGAGGGGCTATCGGTGCTCCTCCGGGGATGAATAAATGAAATGCTATGAAAAATTTTCCAAGGGGAAAGGACAAAAAATCGCCCCGGGGGGGAAGAGGATTCCGCTCATCCTTTCGATTTTCCTCCTGCTTATCGCTTCCCCCGTTTCACCCAAAGAGGCCTTCGATATGGTCCTCAATTCGGAAATATACCCCTATCCCGCCTACTCCTTTAAAACTCACTTTCGTCACTCGCTCCAGGTAAAAGTCATCGAGGATAACCGCCTCGATTACGAAGGGATCAGTAAATCCGATCTCGCTAACCATGTGGACGCATCCTCTTGGTCAGAACCCATAGCAATAATGGTGGAAAAGGTCCTGGAGAGGGAGTTTCTCCTCTCCAACCTGTTCGATTCGGTGAGCCGACATGATGAGCGCTCCTCCCTGCTCCTGGAGATCGATCTCAATTTCTTTTCCGCCGCATGGAGAGCTGGCCGATCGGGCTTGAAGCCCATTTTTACCATTTACGGTGCCGTCGACCTGAATGCCTCATTGATCTCGAGAAGGAAGCGCAAGATCCTGTTGATCAGGAATTACCGAGGGAATACCGAGGAGGAAATCACTCAGTTCCGGAACAAAGAGGGTCATGCTGCCATTGAGGTGGGGAAGGCTTTAAAAAGGGTAACCGTTAGCCTGATGAAGGATATTAAGTATCGCTTGGAAAACTTGGAGGCCGAACCCGTCGAGGTAAGGAAGGGTCCAACCCCGATTAAAAAACGACCTCCAAAGAAGCAACGGGCAATCAAGAAACGGCCTCCAAGGAAGGAGCAAACTGTTAAGAAACCCAAGAAGCCAGCGATTCCTCAAAAAGATCCGGGTCAGATCGTCTTGGAGCCCATAGGACCCAAATAGGGGTGAGGGGATTCTCGTCTCAGGGGTAGAGGTTTCATGGATCGCATAGAGCCTTACGGATTCTACTATCTGACTAAGAAAATCGCCACAGGGGGGATGGCGGAGCTCTTCCGAGCTAGAAGGAAAGTAGGCCTGGAGGGTTTTGAGAAGATCTTGGCCATAAAAAGAATCCTTCCACACCTCAGCAACAATCGGGATTTCGTGGCCATGTTCGCCGATGAGGCCAAGATCGCCGCCCAATTAACCCACCAAAACATCGTCCAAATTTTCGACTTCGGCAGGTTGAACGAGACCTATTTCATCGCCATGGAATTCGTTTTGGGGAGCAACCTCCGCGGAATTATAGAGAAAACGAGGCAATTGGATACGCAGCTGTCTATCAATGATTGCGTCAACATTATTACGAAGGCGGCCATCGGACTCGGGTATGCCCACCGGAAACATAATATGCAGAATAGTCCCCTCAATATCATCCACAGGGATATCAGCCCGCAAAACATCTTAGTTTCCTATGAGGG
Organism: Pseudomonadota bacterium; assembly: GCA_030608745.1. Classification (GTDB taxonomy): domain Bacteria; phylum Desulfobacterota; class BSN033; order WVXP01. The sequence goes on from JAUWDQ010000031.1 coordinate 1,656, forward strand.
AGAGGTAAAATTGACCGATTTCGGCATTGCTAAGGCGGCTTTAACGACCTCCGTGACCAAAACGGGGATTTTGAAGGGTAAAGTTTCCTACATGTCTCCGGAGCAGGCCCGCGGGGAGGGATTGGACAGGAGATCGGATATATTCTCATTGGGGGTCATTTTTTATGAGCTGCTGACCTATCGAAAGCTCTTCGAGGGGGAGTCCGAACTCCAGATCCTGGAGGGGCTGAAAGATCCCTATATAGAGCCTCCATCCCGCCTTAACCGGGATGTCCCGATGGAATTGGATCGAATCGTTCTGAAGGCCTTGGCCCGCAGGCCGCAAGATCGATATCAATCCGCAGAAGAGTTGTTCACCCAATGTGAAACCTTTCTCGCCTCCCGGGATGACTTTCCCAGCACCAATGGTTTTCGAAACTTTCTCCGGATTGTCTTTAGAGAGGATATCGAGAGGGAAGAGAATGAAGTCCGGGAGGAGTTCGATCGGGTCCGATCCTTTGAGATCAATCAAGAGAAGATTCACCCCTATACTGCCCCTTCAACTTCCGTGGCTTCAAGTGAGCACTCCCTTCTCTCTCGTGGCCTCAGTTTATTTCCGAGGCTGAAACATATGGCCATCGTGACAGGGGCCCTGGTTCTGGGGTTCGTTTTATTCCTCTCCTTTATGCCTATTCCCACCCGGACGATCAAGAAGATCCCAACAGCGGATGACCACGTTCGTTATGCCCTACTCTGTTTTGGACAATCCAGATTTAATCGGGCCGTCGAGGAGTTCGAAAAGGCCTTCAAAATGGAGCCATCTTATGCTAATAGATATCGAAAGCAGTTGGCGAGGGTCTACATAGGAAGGGGGAAAGCGAACCTCCCTCAGAAGTTGGAAATGGCCACAAGGGATTTCGAGGCAGCTCGGAAGCTCGATTCGGGAAATCATGAGGCATATTTTCAGCTGGGACGAGCGTTGACGAAATGTGGAAAATTCGACGAAGCATTGAATCAATATGAGGAATCCATTGCCATAATGCCCGAAAACCCGGATGCCCGTTTTAACCTCGGATACATCTTCTTGCGTAGGAAGGAATATGCCAGTGCTACCCGGGAATTCGAGGAGGTCATTAAACTCAAACCACCCTATCTGAGCGATGTCTATGTTAACCTGGGAATTGCCCGATACAATGCGGGCAACTTCGGAGAGGCCCTTGTGGCTCTGAAAAAGGCGCTTCAATTGAACCCAAAAAATCAAAATATATCTGGATATATCGATGCGGTAAAGGTTAAATTGAGGAAAAGAAGGCCTTGAGAAAGAATGGGCTTCATTACGAGAATGGCCGCGTCAAATTGATATCCGTTCCCTGTAATTTCTGTGGCCGTTCCGGGGGAAAAGTGATCCATCAAGAGGGGCAGTATAAAATGTGTAAATGCCCTTTTTGTGATTTCATCTACCTCAATCCCAGGCCCAACCCTGCTTCCTTGCACTTTTATTACCAGAGTTATCTGCCGGAGGATGAATTGGGTATCGAGGGGTGGCGGAAAATGATGATGCCGGTTTTTTCCCGTGCCGCCGATTTCATCGAGGAGAATCAGTTCAAGGGGAGAATATTAGATACGGGGACAGGATATGGCCACTTTCTTTTGGAAATGAAAAGGAGGGGCTGGGAAACCCTGGGAGTGGAGATTTCACGTAAGGGAGTGAAATTTGCCAGGAAACAGTTGGGGCTAAATGTCCTCGCCAAAACACTCGAAGAAGGTCAACTGCCAGATAACTATTTCCATGCTATAACTACCTTTTATGTCATCGAGCACCTCGATGATCCGATGGCTTTCTTGAGGGAGTGTTATCGAATTCTCAAACCCGGGGGGCTCATTCTCATTAGATACCCCCATACTACACCCATTAAGGACTTTTTGGCGTTCCTTGGCATCCCAAATACCCTTTACGACACTCCCTATCACTTGAGCGACTTTTCCCCTAAAACCATCAAGAAATTCCTGGAAAAAGCGGGGTTTGCCGGATGTCAATCCTTTATAGGGGGGCATACCCTCCCCGCCCATTTTCCCTCAAGGGTTGTCTCCCGTTTGTTTGGGAGTGTTGCCCAGGGGCTCTTTTTCCTATCGGACAATCGATTTCTGCTTCCGGGGGTTAGCAAGACGGCTACGGGAAGGAAGTGAGCGAACCCCGGGTTGTCCCCCAAGGATCCGATCGAAAGGTCAGTATAATGGGATTTATCAAGAGATGGCTCGGATTTCTGATGATATTTTCGGTGCCCGTGGCATTGCCGATTCAGGTCGTAGCCCAAGGGCGGCTCGATAAGGATTTCATCCTCCGTCAGCTTGCCCGAGTCCAGGGGGAGATGCAGGATTTTACCGCGGATCTCACTCAGGAGAAACGAATCTCCTTTTTAAGGGAAAAAATTATCTCCCATGGAGTGATCGAATTCAAGCGCCCCAATAAGGTCCGCATCGAGCTCTTCGACCCTGATCCAAGCCTGATGGTTGTGGACGGAAATTCCCTATGGCTTTACTTTAAACGGGAGAGAGTTGCCCAAAGGTACCACGTTGGAAATAACCCTATGCTCAAGAAATATCTCATGATCCTTGACAACCCCCTCGAAGGCGATTGGGGAAAGCTCACTTCGATAAGAAAAGAGGGGGATTTTGTAGTCCTCGATGTTATCCCAGGGGAGGCCGAGGGAATCTTCTCAAAAATCACCCTTTGGCTATCCACCCAAAACTGGCTGATAAAAAAGCTGGCCCTTTACGAAAAAAGTGGGGATTTGACCATCCTTTCTTACGAAAATATTCAGGTCAATAGGGGAATTCCTGACTCCCGTTTCAAGGTCGATCTGCCGGGCGACGTGGAGATCCTCCACTCCCCTCGATGAGGAATACCCCCATCATGGAATAGTATCCCTTTCCTAATCGGTGCGGGTTCCCAGGAGGTGAGCCGAGCTGACCATGCGCTACCTTCACATCTCGACACACCGCGGAACCTGTAGCTGGTGATTACAATGTCATTGCCTTCCCCAGTGGCGTTGAATTAGAGTTGCTGAGGCCAAGAGAATAAGGGAAAGGCTTATGATCTGGGCAACTCTAAACCCCGCAAACATCAAGCTATCCGTCCTGAGGCCTTCAATCCAGAATCTTCCGAGGGAATACAGCGCGAGATAGGCGAGAAATACATCACCCCTGATTATACCCTTTCTCCGTCTGACCCACAGTAAGAAGAGGAAGACGCAAAAATCCCAGAGAGATTCATAGAGGAAGGTAGGGTGGAAGTAGGTTTGATGAATATAGGTAAGAGGGCGATTGATCTTTTCAATGAAGATTCCCCAGGGTAGATTTGTCGGTCTTCCGAAGGCCTCCTGGTTAAAGAAGTTACCCCAGCGACCAATGGCTTGGCCGAGGATGAGGCTCGGGGCACAGATATCGGCAACCTGCCAGAAGGAAAATCCCTTCAAGCGGGTATAAACCAGCGCCGAAACAGTTCCTCCGATAACTGCTCCGTGAATTGCGAGTCCGCCGTGCCAGAAGGCGGTGATCTCCCCCAGATTATTCCTGTACAGGTCCCAGGAGAAGATGACGTAGTAAAGGCGTGCTCCTAGGATGGCGCTTATCAACATATAGAAGAAGAGATCGTAGATGAACGCGATGCTTACCGACTGCCGTTTGGCTTCTCGCCCTGCTAGGACAAGTCCGAGGATCACCCCGCCCATGATAAGCACTCCATACCATCGTATGCTCACTGGGCCGATTTTAAAGATTATCGGGCTCATATGGTTTAATTACCCCTTTTTCCCCTCTTCACCGAGATGATTTCCGCTGCAATGCTGACGGCAATCTCCTGTGGCGTCTCCGCACCGATATCCAGGCCTATGGGGGCGTGGAGTTTGGATAGATGTTCCTTCTTCATTCCCTTCGAAGTCAGATCTTCCCTGATGGTGCTGATCTTTTTCCCGCTTCCGACCATCCCTACATAGCGAAAGTCCTTTGCGATGAGGTGTTCGAGGACGGCCTTGTCTTTTGAGAAACCCCGGGTAAGGATTATGATATATGCGTTGCTTTCAGGGGAGAGCCTTTCCGCATAAGACTCCATATCTTCCGAATAGAGGTCCTCGATATCCGCAATTCCATTTTCTTTGAGCTTTTCCGGGTTATCGTCCACGACGGTAACGCGAAAGTCCAACGACCGCATCAGAGGTGCCAACGCGTTCGTAATATGGCCAGCCCCGAATATGATGAGTTTCTCCGGCTGGTTAATGGGTTCGATGTAAACGTCAATCTCGCCGCCACACATCATGTCCAAGCTCCCTTCGAGGGTAAAGGATGTCAGTTTTGCTTTTCCTTCTTTCAGGGCTTCAAGGGATTCCTCGATGATCTTTTTTTCCAGACCACCGCCTCCCAGGGTTCCAAGGATGCCCCCATCCTCCATGACAATCATTTTGGCCCCAGTCTTTCTCGGAGTCGACCCTTTCGTACGTACGACAACGGCTAAGGCTGCTCGTTTTCCCTGGTCCTTAATTTCCACCAATGTTCGATATATGTCATCCACCTCAGTTCCCTCCCCAATTACGTTCTTGATCCGTGAAATTTTACGGGCGAATTCCTTTCCTTCCAGTTCCGCGAGGGAATCTAAACTTACGTCCAACAACATAACTCCATTGAATCAAGAGGTCAATATGCCAAGCCTTGCAACCAGAGATTCGCTCGTGTCAACACGTTTCGCGCCGGCGGTCTTTGTGGCAGATTTGTATTGGGGCTCAATTCAGGACAACCCTTCCCTCGCGGCCTTCTCCCCATAATCCAATCGGTCCATCTATTAATCAAGACCTTCACATCCCTGTATCCCAAACCTTTTGGTATGGAGCCGAGTTCAGGAACCAAGGGAAGGAGAGTTAATCGAATCCTATTGACTACCAATCCCATTCCAAGGGAAAAGAGAAGTATGATGGTCACCTGTTGGTAGAAGGGGACTTTCCCTTTTTTAGCCATTGGTTGTTCGGGGTAGAAATGATTTTACCTGATTGAAGGAGATAGAAGAACATGGATCGAATTGGATCTTCCCACGATTTGTGGAAACGTTTGATGGCCGCTTTCCTTATGCAGCCTGGAAGGGATTCGGTACCTGGTGGCTCATGAGCCTTTTTTGAACCGATCTACCAATTCTTTTATCTCGGGATCCTCCTTTACCTTATCATCGAGACGGATGGGAGTATTGATGAAGGTATTGTTTCTCCGGGAATCCTTCTCCAGCTCGCTCAACTGGGCCTCGGACCTCTTCTTAAATTCCTCCAGTCTGTTGATATACTTTTTCCTCTTATCTTCGGGGATGGATTTGGTCCTTCCCGTCCCCTTTCGGTAGGATTCCAATTGCCTTTCGATACTGTTGATCTGTTTTTCCAATTGAGCCTTGCGACTGAGGTCAACGAAATCACGGGCTCCCTTCACAACCTTCAGATCAATCCTCCCCAGGTACTGTCCCTTTGAGTAAGTCTGGAGAAGCAAGGCCTTCCAGCCTCCATCGGACCGAATGGTTTGGTGATAGGATTTCCCACTTCCGCTTCCAAAGATGAAGTGGATCTCCTTCACCTGTTGAACCAGCTTGGTATATTCCTTAAAAGAGTCCAGGTTGCTGAGGGCCACGATGATATCACAATCCTTCGCAAGCTCGGCCGCAACCCTCTTCGCCGCCGCTATTGGATCGGATACGAAATAGCCTTCAGGGGGTACGCCTTCATTGTGGCGGGCATCGGAGGTTAGGCCAAAAACGCCGACCCTTATTCCGTCGAGATCGAACACCACGTGGGATTTGAAGGTCGGTTTTCCTCCTTTTCTACCCAGGAGATTGGCAGACAGTAGGGGTAAGTGCATCTCCCCCTGCAACTCCCTCAGGAATTCGATTCCGGCCAAAAGGTCATCCGATCCAACGTTGACGGCCTGATAACCCATCCGCCCGTAAGCCGCTGCAATTAATCTGGCCTTCTTCCTCTCGATGGAAGAAGGAGAACCCTTGCCCTTGAAGAGAGTGTTGCCCGCGTCGAGGGTGATGAGCTCTTTTCCTTCCTTCTTGAGATCCTTGATAATGGTGGCCCGCCGGGCCAACCCTCCCACAAGCCTATTTCCTCAGGTGGGACAGGGATCAATCACCCCGTGGGTATCATTGGAATAGAGGAGCGTGAATTCGCCTGCCTCTACGCGTTGGCAAAGGAGCACGAGGCCAAACATAAGGATAAGCAGTGCCACCCTTCTTATTGCGGTCCCCCTCTTCGTTATTGACTTCCGGTTTTTATACTATTTATAGCACAAATTCCACCTCAAGAAAGGGCTTTTTCCAAATCCTCCGAGCTTATTCCCCCCTTCTCGTGGATCTCTCGTTTATTGCAGCGATACTCCTCCACGGCCAGCTTCAACGCATTGGCAGCCAAAGTGAAACAGGGAAACTTCTCCTGAGGTAATTGGCTCAAGATGTCCTTGGCCGTTTCATCCGAAATCCTCAAGGCCTCCTCAATACCCTTTCCCTTGATCTTTTCGGTAATAATGGAGCTGGTTGCAATGGCGGCTCCACATCCGAAGGTCTTGAATTTCAGATCCACGATTACATCCTCTTCCACTTTTATTGACATTTGCATGATGTCGCCGCAGGTAGCATTCTTCACGATGCCCGTTCCATCAGCATCCGTGATCTCTCCAACATTCCGAGGACTCTGGAAGTGATCCATCAAGAATTTTGGATACTCCATCAGTTTTTCCCCCTGGATTGCCTCAATCGTGGTTGTCGTTTCGGCGGTTCATGAGCTTTTTCTAACTTTTCGACTCGGTCCTCCAGTTTTTCGTGGAGTTGTAAGATTAATTTCATCACATCTGCCAAGGGGTCGGGAAGGTTTCCATGTTCGAAGTCGATGGCGGCCCTTTTCCCCGCATCCGATTCCATCACCCTTCCAGGCACTCCAACAACGGTAGCACCAGGGGGGACATGCTTTATGACCACGGAGCCCGAACCAATTCTAGCCCCGTCTCCTATGGTAATAGCTCCAAGAATAGTGCTGTTGGAACCCACCACAACTCGGTTTCCCAGGGTGGGATGGCGTTTCTTCTTCTCCAGGGTCGTCCCGCCAAGGACGACCCCTTTATAGATTAGACAATCGTCTCCAATCTCGGCCGTCTCGCCGATCACTACCCCCATTCCGTGATCGATGAAGAAACGTCGGCCAATGGTCGCTCCGGGATGGATTTCAACCCCCGTTAATCCCCGACTGGCATGGGATATGAACCTGGCGAGGGTATACCACCTATGTTGGTAAAAGAAATGAGCGATCCGGTGCATCCAGATGGCATGAAGGCCGGGGTAGCAAAGGAGTACCTCGAAAAGGTTCTTGGCAGCCGGATCCCTTTCAATAATGGTTTGAAGATCTTCTCTAAGCCTTTGGAACATATCACCATTACTATATCACATTCCCTTTGGCTTTTCACCCAGATCGGGAAGAAGGGAAGCCTCTCTTTTTCAGAGGGTTCTAAATTTTTTTCTTGACAACTAAACATATGTATAGTACTCTCTGGGAGAAAGGAGGAAAAGCAATGAATCTAACCCCTCGACAGAGAGAGATTCTGGATTTTGTAAAGGGGTTTACCCGGGAAAGCGGGTACCCTCCCTCCGTAAGGGAGATCGGTCACCATTTTCGCATCTATCCCAGGGCTGTCTTCGATCACCTCAAAGCCCTGGAAAGAAAGGGGTACCTGAGGCGACGACACACCAAATCCCGTGGCATCGAGATCCTGGATTTCACCGAGAGGAGACCTGGGACTTCCATCCGCGAGGTTCCCCTCTTGGGAAGGGTAGCGGCCGGGAAACCTACCCTGGCCGTGGAAAATATCGAGGACGTCGTTCCCGTGGCACGGGATTGGGCAGAGGGGGGAGAGGTCTTCTTGTTGCGGGTGAAGGGGGAGAGCATGTCTCCCTATATCCTTCCGGGGGATTACGTCTTGGTTCGCTGCCAACCCTCCGCCGATCAGGGCGACGTGGTCGTCGCCCTGATCGATGACGAGGCGACGGTGAAGAGATTCTTTTTCAAGGGGGACGAAGTCCTCCTCAAACCAGACAACGAGGCCTGGGAGGCGGTTACGGTGAGGGAAGGGAGCAGGGGTTTTCAAATCCTGGGTAAGGTAATTGGGATCTTCAGGAGGGTGTGAGGCGGGTGAAAGGGAAAAGGGAAGAGTCGTACAGTCTGGCCGAGCTATTTGGTGGGATCAACGTCTTCGATCTCCCAGGACTGGGAGGATTGGATCCTTCCAAGGTATCCGTCCCGAAGATCTTGTTCTGGGGGGAAGGAACAGTGGTTTTGTCCTCCTATCTGGCCGGCCTTGGGGCGGCATCGGGGATCAAGCCGATCTTTGTGGACGGGGCGAACGGCTTTGACCCCTATATCGTCTCCCGTTTTGCGAGGAGACATTCCTTGGCCCCAGCTCATCTCCTCAAGGAGATCGTCGTTGCTAGGGCCTTTACCTGCTATCAGCTTTTCACCCTGGTTCGAGAACGGTTGGAGGAGATGATATACCTCCATCAAAATCCATTGGTCATCCTTCTTGGTCCCATCACTACGCTGCTCGATGAGGATGTTCCCGAACAGGAGGTCAACCTCCTTTTGCGGGGAATGCTCGAGAAACTCGACGAGCTCAACCCGAAGGGACTTCCCTTTCTTTTGATGCAGCCCCCCGTTCCTTCCAGAAGCCGAAGGGGACATCTCTTGAAGCGACTTTTCCGCTGGTCGGACGTGGCCTTGAGGGCGATGAGTGAGGGGGGGAAATTGAAACTGGTTTCGGAGAGGCCGTTGAGAACGGGGAGAAGGGGGAAGCCGCTGGGGGGGGTGGGCAGGAGGGGGTATATCGGTGGGTAGGACTGTTCTCCCCTATAGGCAGGTTTTGGAGCGGGAATACAACGAGTGGAAGAAGTTTCGCCGAGGATTGAGAAAGGAAGATCAGAAGGCCTTCGATCGTCTCTTTGATCTGGCGCGCCTCCACGTGCAGGCGGGGGTCTACGCCTCAAGTCCCTGGCCTCTGGAGGCGATACTGATTTCCATCCTTTTGGAACACCACAAGGCATTAGAGGAGCTCAGGGCCAAGTGCAAGAGGATGGAGGCGGCGGACAGGGAGAAAGGCGAATAGGAGATTTCCCTTACCTCAAGCGGCGATAAGGGTATAAACCGTAACCGGGGTGGAGATTAGGCTCCACGTGGGAACATGGAAACCGAGGGTTGGTTCTTCGATGTCTATCCGTGGCAGTCGACCATGGTCCTGTGGATCTATGGCGATGACGGCGGGATGCTCCGGCTGGAGGATCCTTACCGGCATCACATCTACGCCCGAGGCCGAAGAGAAGACCTGGAGGGACTTTTGGGCTTCCTGAGGAAGAGGGGGTCCCTTCTCGGATTCAGGTGGACTCGGAAACAGGACTTTTGGAGTGGGCAGGAGGTGGATGTGCTGGATCTGGAGATGAGGGACTATGGCCATTTGCCCGGACTTTTCAGGCTGCTGGCGGGTTTCGAGGATCGGATCACCTTCTATAACTCCGACATTCCCCTGGCCCAATCTTATCTCTATGAAAAAGGCCTCGTTCCCACGGGACGCTGTTGGGTGGAGCATGAAGATGGCCGGGTCCTGAGGATAGAGGCCCGCTGTTCCCCCTGGGAGATCGAGTACATTCTCCCTCCCCTTCGGACCATGGAGATCCGCATAGAGGGAAACCCCCTGCTCCCCTTCGGACGGGGGAATACCCTGGTGGTGGAATGCGAGGGGTACCGGTTGGAGATCGATCCACAATTGCCCTCTGAGGTGCCGCTCCAGATCAACACCCTCCTGGAGAGGTTCGACCCGGATGTGATCCTCACCGAGCACGGGGATTCCCACATCGTTCCCTCTTTGGTCAGGATAAGCCGGAGAGAGAAGATTCCCCTGATCCTGGATCGGGAGACGGGCCCCGTCCACCGAATTCCTGACCTGAGGGGGCGCTCTTATTTCTCCTACGGCCGTATCCTTTACCATAGCCCAGCCTATCCCCTCTTTGGGAGATGGCATATCGACCGAACCAACTCCTTTCTCTTCGGGGAATCGGGGCTTGAGGGAATCATCGACTTGGCCAGGCTTTCCAAGGTCCCCGTCCAACGAGCGGCGAGAACCTCCCCCGGAACGATTATCACCTCGATGCAGTTGGATCGTGCCTTTAGCGAAGGGATCCTCATCCCATGGCGAAAGGGCGAACCCGAGAAATTCAAGACGGCATGGGACCTCTTAGTTGTGGATAAAGGTGGGTTGGTCTTTCAACCCCCCCAGGGGATTCATAAGGATATCGCGGAGATCGATTTTGCCTCCATGTATCCCACCATTATGGCCATTCACAACATCTCTCCAGAGACCGTCCTCTGCGCCTGTTGTTCCAATAGCAGGGTTCCCGAGGCGGGATACAACATCTGCGAGAGGAGGGAGGGCCTGGTTCCAAGAACCCTTAAACCCATTCTTCGAAGACGCCTGATGCTGAAGGAAATGAGCAAGAGGGTAGGAGGAGAGAGGGGTGAAGACTATCGCCGACGCCATATTGCACTGAAGTGGATACTCGTCACGTCATTTGGTTACTTAGGGTATCGTAATGCCCGCTTTGGGCGGATCGAGGCCCATGAGGCGGTGACCGCATTCGGCAGGGAGAAGCTGCTTCAAGCCAAGGAGATCGGGGAGAAGAGGGGCTTCCGACTCATTCACGCCATTACGGATTCCTTATGGATCAGCAAGGATGGCCTCACCGAGGGGGAAGTCCTGGCCCTCTGCGAGGAGATTACCCGAGAGGCGGGAGTTCGCATGAACCTGGAGGGGATCTACCGATGGATGGTCTTTCTGCCCTCCAGGGTCAAACCGGAGCTTTCCGTGGCCAATCGATACTTCGGCCTGTTCGAGGATGGGGAGATCAAGGCGAGGGGATTGGCCTTTCGGAGAAGCGATATGCCACCGATGGTTAAGGAGGCTCAGCTTCGCATGCTTGAGGTATTGTCTCGGGCAAAGGATGTGGATGGGTATCGGCCGAAGATCCCCGAAGTCTTCGAGGTTCTCCTCGATTCCGTGCTGAAATTGAAAAACGGCGAGGTCGAGCCTCCGGAGTTGGTGATTTCCAAGACCCTCTCCCAAGCCCCCTCGGATTACAAAGTGGACAACCTCACCGCCCTAGCAGCCCAGCAACTGGAAGATGTGGGGGTTCGGATTCACCCAGGCGAGAGAGTTCCCTATGTCATCAGGGATGCGAGATCCAGGGTGAAGGAAGATCGGGTAAGGGCGGCCCCCCTGATCGGGCCCGAGGATGGATATGACGAGGAGAAATACACGGAGCTCCTTTTGAAGGCTGCCGAGGAAGTGCTTATCCCCTTCGGGTATGATATAAGCCTTTTACATAGATGGGTCGATTTCTCCCTCAAGCACGAAAAAGGGGAGTCGTTGGATCCGGTCTACAAAAATATCCCGTAATGAGAAATTGAATACTCGGGCCCTATTCAATGAGGGCCTCGAGGGAGTCATCGAATCCATTTCGGATTTGATGGAGCCTTTGGGGACCATCTCGTTGAAACGAGAAGTCGTCGATAATTGAGATGTTGTTATGAAAAATGCTATCAGAATTATAGGGGTTAAAAAAGGGAAGATTTCACGAAGGATTTGATTCAGCGGGGATATTCGCTGCAGGCTACAGAAGAAATAGATAGATCAACGATGGATTACTGATGGACCGTCTTGACCCCCGGGGGTACATCGAGCTTGAAGGTACCCGGTTCGATGGGACCATTGGTTCTTACGCTCTGGAATTCGAAGGACATAAATGCCTCTTTCATGGGTTCGCCGAATTCAATGCGGAATGGCCACCATTGTCCATCTGTCTTTTTGTATTCCGCGTAAGTGGTGATGAGGTAGGGTTGCTCGCCCGGTCCGAGAAGGGTTTCCCTCTTGATGAAAAGGGACCGGGAATCGATCTCGGTGCTCTTCACCAACCTCCCCTCCTTCAGGTGATTCAGCACGATATCGCCCTGCGAGTCCTGAGAAAGGGAGAGTTCCTCGGACTCATCAATGCCCACCTGGAGAATCCCCTTCATTAAATCCAGAGGCGTCAGGCCAGATCCCTGCTTTTTCGTTCCCTCACCTAAATCGGCCTTGAAAACTGTATTCTTATTGGGTATATAGGCTTCAATGAGGTTTCCTTTCATCACGAGATCGGAAAGGGTAGGGCCGAAGGTTTGGAATACCTTAAGCCTCAATTGGCTCGGCCTCTTGAAGAAAAGAAGCGCCTTATATCTTCCCGCGTATGGTTTTTTCTTAGATATGATGATTACCTGGGCTTCAACGGTCCGGATCGATCTGACCCTATCATTTATGATTCGCTTTACCCGTTTTGGAGATCGCTCCCCTTTCACCTCGGGTGGATAAAGGGGTTTTACGGAAGGGCCTTTACAAGATAACAATAGAGCCAATGATGAAAATACCAGGAGTACCCATAAGGCGGAGAGCTTCAAGGCGTTCATTTCATCCCCCGAATCCGTGTCTTTACATCTTATGTAAAACAAAAACAGGGAATTGTCTACCCCTTTGTGGAGCAGGCCATCCGTTGAGAATGAGGAAACCGTATTGATACCCCTTCGGGTTTTGGAGCAGGAAACGAGGGTTAATGGGCTGGGTTGACCTCCATCTCCATACTACCGCCTCCGATGGAGTACTTTCCCCTTCCGAGATTGTACAATATGCGAAGGGGAAAGGGCTGAAAGCCATTGCCATCACCGACCACGATACCATTGATGGAAATGCGGAGGCCTTGGATGAAGGGGCAAAATCGGGTCTCGAGGTCATCTCGGGGGTTGAAATCAGCGCGCAATTCGATTTGGGAAGCATGCATATCTTAGGGTTCTTCATCGATATAGGGAATACAGCCTTGAAGGAGAGGTTGTCATTGCTCCAGGAAACGAGGGCCCAACGAAATCCCAAGATGGTGGAGAAGCTCAGGGAATTGGGCGTGGAACTCAGCTATGATGAGATCCTCCATGCCTCTGGGGGAGGGCAGGTCGGGAGGCCCCATTTCGCGCAAGTGTTGTTGAGAAAGGGATACGTAAATACCGTACAAGAAGCCTTTGATCGATATCTCGGAAAGGGAGCCCCTGCCTATGTTAATAAATTCCGTTTCGAGCCTGAGGAGACCATGGAACTGATACGGGAAGCGGGGGGAATTCCCGTATTGGCCCACCCATTCACCCTACATATCCCATCCCCACACCAACTGGACGCCTTACTTGGTGAACTGGTCCCATTGGGGCTGATGGGGATTGAAGTCTTTTATCCCGAACATACCAAGGATCAAATCTCCCTCTATAAGGGCCTCGCGCAAAAGCATGACCTTCTGGTCACAGGGGGTTCCGATTATCACGGCATCGAGGCCAATAAGGTAGAAATCGGAATAAGGTCAAGGGGTATGAAACTCTCCTACTCCATGGTTGAGGCCATGAAGGAAGCCCTCGATTTGAATTCCTAGTCATCTCATTCCTTATCTGGAGTGTCCTGAATTTCATAGGAAATATTTTTGCAACTGGTTAATTTTAATCTTGGAATTCCCCGCTCCTTGGAGCGTGGGATGAGTAACAAATAAGAAAAATTCCTTATTATCGGCGTAGCGTAGCGAAGCCGACGTGATACCCCGCAGCTTGCTGCGGGGAGAGTTCATTGGTCTCGTAAAAAGTCATAAATCAGACGGCACAGTAAAAAGCTCCAGATGCAAGGCGCGAGA
>JAUWDQ010000151.1 GCA_030608745.1 Pseudomonadota bacterium
TGCCAGGGGTAACCTCCGGGAGCCATTGCGGCACGAAGGGGTCAAGCCCAAGGGATTTGGAAATCACTCGATCCAAACGCGATTCTTGGGGAACAAAGAAGTGATAGCACCCGCAGTTGTTCGTCACATCGACCATAAAAGGATGCCCCCTCAAGTCCAGAGACACCCGAACGGTCATTCCGTCCAAATGGCCTCGCTCGATCCAGGACGATCTCTTCCCGGCTCGCTCGGGATACCAGATTGCATAATTGATTTGGAGGATGGGATCTCCTTTTAGGAAACCGTGGGAGATATAGTAGTACACGAGGGGTTTTTGTCCATCGATCGCCAACCGCTCTCCTTCCCAAATAATACCCCCAAACCGATCATATGGAGCAGCAACATCCTGGAAAATGATGGGCGCGAAATGAGCAACAATCCTTTCCTCATCTTCCCCGCTCGGCAAAGGCACGCCCAAGGGGTTTTTTTTGGAATGCTCGATCAGCCCCTGAATCTCCTTTTCCTCAAGAGGTACCCCCTGAGACGGGATAAAGGCAACAAGGTCTCCCTCAACGGGGAGATCATCCAGGTTCATAGCGTACCAAGACTCAAACTCATTTCTAGCGCTCTGCGAACCAATGATTACAGCTATTGAAAACAACGGGTATAGCCCTATGGCCCGCCTAGGGAAGGAATATTCATCCGGTACTTCCACAAATGGATACAGCATCTCATAAAAATCCGATCGGGTTATATCATGTTGGAGAAGACAGCGAGAACAGTACTCCACGCGGGAAAATAATGTTTCTCGATCCGGTTGACCCTTTTCTTTGGACTCCAAGGAGAGGATCACTTCATTCGGCAGATTGCGAATCTCCTTTTCTCTAGACCTTAGGTCTAATTGTTGCATCCACCGAACCCACTGTTGTCGTTCTTGGTCGTTTTTCAAGTTTTTGCCCAAGGATGAGAGAAAACGATTTGTTCGAAGGTAGGGAAAACCGGGAATGGGGAAAGTTGAGGCATCCCCTACACCGGCCTCCTTTATTTTTCCGTCCAGTATGTTGAGAAATTCCTGGCAGGCCTCCGGTCTCTCAAACAAAAAAGGGATCCGTTGTGGTGAAAGGGTTGAACATCCGAATAGGAAAACAAGAAAGAAGGGCAACACAAAATTCAAAAATCGTCTCATTTTTTCCTCCCCGGGGTGGATGCGTTCTTCATCAAGATGTACCGCATAGACTGAATCTCTATATGGCGCTATTGTGGGAAATTATTATACAATCTGTGTGGGTTTGAAACCAATGCTATCAAAGGGGTTAACAACGCTGGTTGTAATATTCCGTAAATGGGAACTTATCCGCTTAAGCCAGCGAAAATATAAAGCCAAAGAGACGGCATCGCCGCAACGGATGTTTTTATCCTCTTCCTTCACCAATCGGTATAGGCAGTCATCACAAACCCTGCTCACCCACTCATATTCTTTCAAAAGTTCCTGTCCAGCTTTTTCATCCGCTGCCTTAAAAGATTCTTTGGTCCGAATGAAACTATCCTCCACCGCGCCTTCCACGCGCTGGAGATCTGGCTCAAATTTCCCCCCG
Source organism: Pseudomonadota bacterium (assembly GCA_030608745.1). Taxonomy (GTDB): domain Bacteria; phylum Desulfobacterota; class BSN033; order WVXP01. Next base: position 1,575 of record JAUWDQ010000151.1, read on the forward strand.
TGCAATTTTCCCGGATGATGCAGGGCGAGTTCTACAATATTCTTCGTGTAATCCCCGATCCTTTCGATATCGATGATGATGCTCACCAAAACCAGGCCTGAGGGCAGCTTTCCCACCCCGCTTACCACTAGATGATTAAATACATCCCGTCGCACCTCGCGCTCATACGTGTTCACTTCGGCATCTCTATCATAGATATCGGTATCCACCTGATTCCCATCGGTATACCGGAGTGACGTTTTGGCATTTAAAAACATATCATGGGTAATATCCAGCATTAAGTATGAACGACGGTAAGCACGATCCATCAGTGTATCTTTTTGGAAAATAGACAACCATTCTTTGAACATTGTTCGACTCCTTTATCTCAAAAAATAAATCCCCAATAACGGAACAATAAAAAAAGCTATTATTATGTACGCTACCGGTATCATTTTGTTTCGAATGGAGTACTGGGAGAATTTACGGGCTAAAAAAATAGGAACACCCTTGAGGGGCCACCAGATAATCATCCCAGAAATATTGAATATCAGATGAGAAAACGCCACAACAATCGCGGCCAAATTTCCAGTGAAGAGGGCAGCCAGGATGGCAGTGACAGTTGTTCCGATATTGGCGCCCACCGTATACGGGAAAATTTGTTCCAGCGCGAGAATTCCGGCTCCAGCCATCGGCACCATGAGAGATGTGGTTATTGAGCTGCTCTGGACCATCACCGTTAACAGTAAACCCACAAGAAAGGCACGGAGCGCCGTCTTGAACAAAATCGTATCGAACCACATTTCCGCTTTCTGTACCACAAGGACTTTTAACGTGCCGACCATTCCTTTCAACGCGAAAAGGAGCAACAAGAGCGACAGGATTAGAAGGATCGATGGATGAATCCCAATACCCTTTATCAAGAGGTGAACCACTGGCTTGGTTACGGCCTTAACGGGACTGAGAAAGGTAAGCCCGCCGACATGTTGAAATGCTTCGCCCATAAGGGTAGCAATTCTCCCGAGAAAGTTAGTCGTGATCTGAATCGGAAATAAGACCAAGACCGCAAGCACATTAAAAAAATCGTGAACAATGGCAGCGGAAAATGCCCGGTTGAATTCATGACTGCGATTGATTTGTGGAAGGGACGCCAGGATATTGGTAACCGAGGTGCCTATGTTGGCTCCCATGATTATGGGAATAGCGGATGAGGTTTCCAAAATACCGCCGGCCACCATCCCCACCACGATAGAAGTTGTGGACGATGAAGACTGGACAATCGAGGTTGACAAAATTCCGATAAGGAGGCCAACAACCGGTTTGGTAGTCATTTGAATGAGTGATCTGGCGAATTCTTTGCCAAACATCTTCAGTGAGACTCCCATCAATTCCAGGCTGAAAATAAACAGGTAGAGGGAGACGATGAGTGCGAGGACGTTAATGAGGGAAGGATGGGCCTTGTACCATCTTTTTGATTTTTCCCATATCGGTGAAACACATGCCATCATCCTTCGAGAAGATTCCTTTCTCCATGGCGCACTAATGCATAGACTGCACCGTCTGGCTTCCCTGGAGGGATTCCCAGGCCTGCACCACATGCTCCCGCCGGGTCTGGGTTTGACCAATGCTGAGGCGGAGACAGAAATTGTCTCCTAACCGGGTGTGGGTCATGTAGATCCTCCCCGAACGGTTGACCTCATCGAGCAAGGCCTTGTTCAATCTCTCCAGTTCTTCCGAGGGGAGATCCTGACCGGAGCGCATTCCCGGCTGGAAGCGAAAGCAGATAGTATTGAGGGGGACCGGGGCCAGGAGTTCAAAGTCTCGGCTTTCCTCAATCCATTCCTTGAACTCTTGGGCCAAGGCCAGATGTTCCCTGAGCATTTCCTGGAGCCCTTCAACGCCGTAATAGCGCAGCACGAACCAGAGCTTGAGGGCACGGAAACGGCGGCCCAGCTGGATGCCCCAGTCGCGGAAGTTTGTCACCTGGCGGTCTATGTCGGTCTTGAGATATTCAGGGAGGATCGAAAAGGTGGCGGTCAAAACCTCGGGGTGGCGGCAGAAGAATGCCGAGCAGTCGAAATTGGTAAAAAGCCATTTGTGGGGGTTAAACACCAAGGAGTCGGCCAACTCGATTCCATCGAGGATCCAACGCTTCTCCGGCAGGATAGCCGCGCTCCCGGCGAGGGCGGCATCCACATGAAACCATACGCCGTGGCGCTGGGCGATCTCGCCGATGGGCCTCAAGGGATCGAGGGCCGTAGAGGATGTGGTCCCTACCGTGGCAGTAACACAACAGGGATTGAAACCTTGCTCCCGATCCTCCTGGATCCGCTTTTCCAGATCTTGAGGGTCCATGCCATAGTTCTCGTCCACCGAGACCAAGACCAGATTCCCTGCACCAAAGCCAGCGATCTTCAGCCCCTTTTCCACGGAAGAGTGGGCTTCGCGGGAGGCGTAGACGCGCAGTGGGCCCTGTTCGGACCAGGCGGAAAATCCATGAGCATTAATCTGGAACCCGGATAGCCGCTCCCGGGCGCACAGCAGGGCGCAGAGCGTGGCCGTGGAGGCAGTATCCTGGATCACCCCGCGGAAGCTTGAGGGAAGGTTCAACATTTGGCGCAACCAGTCCATGACCAGTTCCTCAAGCTCGGTAGCTGCTGGCGATGTCTGCCAGAGCATGGCATTGACGCCGAGACCGGCGGAGAGGAGTTCGGCCAGGATAGAGGGGCCGCTGTTGTTGGCTGGGAAATACGCAAAAAAACGGGGATGGTTCCAGTGGGTGATTCCGGGCAGGATGATATCCTGAAAGTCGCCGAGGATGGCCTCCATAGTTTCCCCCACAGGGGGAGGGCTTGAAGGGAGCTGCTCACGCACCTCTCCGGGAGAGACGGGAGAAAGGACAGGGTAGTGCTCCACTTCCTGGAGGTAGTTGGCAACCCAATCGACCACCTCGTGTCCAAAACGGCGAAAGGTCTCAGCATCCATGGTATGCTCCTCTCCTCATAAGGCAATCTACAAGATAAAGGAGGAAAATGCGCTTGTAAAGGAATAAGTTTTTAAAACAACATGATCTAGAATATCTAAAAAGGGATGAGGGAATTCGCCATGGCACGATATAGTAAGCGATCTCAATTGGAAACTTATGAGGTTCTTCGACTTGCCGATGATTTTTCGGATTCGGAGGACTGGCCTTGAAGCTGATCAAACGTAATAAATACTGCTTGAGCTTCGCGGGCGGAGGAGGACGTGTGACTGTGGCGGCAGCCCCCTGAAAGCCGGACCACACGCATCTTGACATTGAGACCCGTGAGTGGGGTTATCACCCGAGTGCGAATGTTTGGGCACAGTTATTGCAGTCCAAAACGATTATGCTTCAGGGGCGGATTCAATCCAGGAGTCCATGAGGTGTCAGCATGCTGAAAAGAAGCTATTTCCTTAAAACCACTTCTTATCTCTCAGGGTTACTCATAACGATTTTTTTCTTCTGCCCCGGGGCAATTTTTGCAATAGATTTCAAAAACGGGGGTGAGTTTCTTCACGTGGTTTCACCCGGGGAGTCCCTTTCCAAGATTGCACGCCTCTATCTTCCGCTGACAAAAGCCCATACTATTGGAGACTTGACCCGCAAAATTCAAGAACAAAATGGCATCAATGGAACGTTGATCTACCCCAATCAGCGCCTCCTGATTCCCTTGGTTCGATCGGCTCCTCTCATTTCCAAGACTATTCCGAAGAGGAGAGATTTCGAGGCCAAGGGGATCTATGTCAATCGATATTCCATGGGTTGTCGAAAAATGACCCGGCTACTCGATACGTTGATCACCCTTGAGGGTAACACGGTCATTCTCGATGGTAAGGATATGTCGGGGAGGCTTTCATATCCGTCAAGGGTAAATCTTGCCAGGGAAATCGGTGCCAGTGCTAATCCCATCGTTAAAGATCCGGCCAAGCTGTTTCACTATTTGCACGAAAAGGGACTCCACGTTGGCATCCGCCTCGTTCTTTTCTACGATCCCCTCCTGGCGGCGAAGAGACCGGACCTGGCCGTTCGCTCCGCCACAACTGGAGAACCATGGGTCGAAAAAGGCAAACGAGCCTGGGTCGACCCCTCTCATCCAACCGTCCAGAGGTATAATCTCGACATTGCCAGGGAATTGGCAGAGATGGGGGTAGATGAAATTCAGTTTGACTACATCCGTTTCCCCGCCATGGGAGACACCCGGGATGCCGCATATAGCTTTGATGAACAGGAGACTCCCAAATTCCAGGTCATTACTTCCTTTCTCGCGCAAGCGCGTGAGGAATTAGCCCCCTATAAACTCCTCTTATCCGTTGATGTTTTTGGGGTCATGGGATGGGAACATTCGGAAGATATCCAGACAACAGGCCAAAAAATACGGGATTTAGCAAAATACTGTGATGTAATGAGCCCCATGATTTATCCTTCCCATTTTTATGCTCCTTTTCAAAACATTGCCAATCCAGGTGATCAACCATTCACCGTAGTCTCCGAAACGTGCCAACGATTCTCCGCACTTCTCAAGGGGAAAGAGGTAACCCTTCGACCCTGGATTCAAGCTTTTCCATTCGGTACCAGGACATTTAGCAAGGATTATATTCTTGAAGAACTCCGCGCTTTAAGCCAATCAGAGGCCACTGGATGGCTTTTCTGGAGTGCGGGGAACGCATATGATGTTGTCTGGAGGGCCTTGGCCCAATTGAATAATACGGCCTTGGAAGGGGAAACCATAAAAGCCCAGATGTCTGGGTTGGATGAACACTTCATAG